>JAJRVC010000487.1 GCA_024277475.1 Deltaproteobacteria bacterium | reverse complement strand
CGTAATGGTTGACCGGATGCAGTTTTCCATCCTTTTCGACGATTACCAGACACGAACCACGCTGGATGACATACGCCGTGTCCTCGACTGCATCCTGCACAACGAAACGTTCGCCTGCTTTGACATGCCGGTAGGTCATTTTATCAAAAAAAGGGCTGCGGCCCTCCTCGACAATAAAATGCAGGAATTTTGTCTGCCGGTTGGCCATCCCTTCTTCATCCTGAACTATTTTATAAAACTCGCAATTTAGACAGGAAGCCCGCTTGTCGACAAACGATCCTTGTGGGCATCCGCCGCAGAATGTTCCTGCAACTGCCCAGCAGATTCTGCCGCCGCATTTCCCGGAATTGATTCCGTCAAATGACGGGTCGGCGGCAGCCGGGCAAACTCCATATTCGGCGACGTTTTTTCCTCCCTGCTCGCGGCCGCACATCATGACTTCCCAGCAATTAAGTCTTTTTTTATGAGGGCGATTTTTATCAGGATCGCTATCCATGGTTTTCACTCCGGTCACACTTCGTATTACTTTCAGAGCAGAGCCCATTATCTCTAACCTGGTCCGGAGGACCAGGTTAGAGAGGTTAGAATAAATCTTTTGTATTTTTAGTTCCCCGATAAATCGGGATTTACGCTTCGCTACAACCGGTTTATCCGGTTTATAGTTCAATCCCCAGCCGTTCCCACACTGACTCCCCATCCTTGATTTCCACTGCTTTTAAATGCGGATAAGTGCTGATGAGAAAATAAGCCAGCGGCAGAACCCCTAAAACGATTATGATGGTGTCGGGAATGGCACGAAAAGTTCCGAGCCAGACGACTGCTCCTTTTTCGAAAAAATCCGCACTCCGGGCCACCCAATAGCCCTCTTTAAAAGAGATCCATGCCTGCATGGCTCCGATCGGTAGCAGGGTGACAAAGGCCATGAGAAACAGCCCGCCGTTGAGCCCCCAAAACGACAGTTTCAGGATGCCATCCTTCCAGTAGGCCTTGTCGACCAGGCCACGCCATGAGAACAGCAGCAGGGCAATGGATAGCATGCCGTAAGTTCCAAACATGGCTGTGTGAGCATGGTGCATGGTCAGGTAGGTCCCGTGTTCATAGAAATTAACAATGGGGAGATTGATCACAAAACCGAAGATGCCGGCCCCCAGAAAGTTCCAGAACGATGCGGCTACCAGAAAATACATGGGCCATTTGTAGCTGAACTCCCGTCCTTCTTTGCGGATATCTCTGAACTCCATTAATCCGCGAACTACCAGAGTGATCAGTGGTACGGGCTCCATGGAAGAAAAGATGGCTCCCCATCCGACCCAGAAAGCAGCGCCTCCGTACCAGTAATAGTGATGGGCGGTGCCGATGATACCGCTCAAAAAAGTAATGGCCGCGGTAAAGTAAGCCACCCTCAAAGCTGCCTTGGCCGTAGCCAGTCCCATGGCCACCATCAGCAAGGCGATGACCGCAATACCGAATAACTCGAAAATACTTTCCACCCAGAGGTGAACCACGAACCAGCGCCAGTAATCCGCCATGGTCAGGTGGGACCCCCGGCCGTAAAAAAGCCCGAAGCCGAAAAAGGCCACCACAAGGACGGCGCTGAACACATAAAACCAGATCAGAGCACTGAAATCATCTTTATGGGCCTTTAAATGGCCGCCGACGGCCCGGTAGACGATCAGGAGCCAGAAAATCATACCGCCGAACAACAAAATCTGCCAGATGCGGCCTAATTCCAGAAATTCCCATCCCTGATGCCCGAACCAAAACCATAGATTGCCCAGCAACCCTTTGATTCCCAAGACTTCTCCCGTGAGGCTTCCCACGGCCACCAACAGAACGGCGCCGAAAAACACCTGAACCAGCAGCCCCTGCCTCTTCGGTTCTTTACCGCCGATAATAGGCGCCAGGTAGATGGCAGACGCAAACCACGTGGTAGCAATCCAGAAAACCATCAGCTGCAAATGCCAGGTTTTAGCCCAGTTGTAGGGAATAAGTTTGGCTACAAAAGGAAGGAAAAAACTTCCCGGATTAATCGTGTAGTGGGCCAGCAATCCCCCCATGGTCGTTTGAAGCAGGAATAACAAAATTACCACTACGAAGAATTTAGCGGCCTGAAGCTGGCTGGGGGTCAGGGGCATATCGATGAGTTTTTCAGATAGGGCAACCCCTTTGGGCGCTCCGTACCATAAGCCATAGCGATGGATCCAGAAGACAAACAGACCCAGCACCAGAAGCAAGGCCATGATACCGGCGATGGAGAAGAAGTAGGTCTCCGTACTAGGAGTATTGCCCACTCTTCTGTCCGGTGGCCAGTTGTTGGTGTAGGAGTAATCTGTTCCCGGACGAAGGGTCGAGGCGACCCAGGCGGTCCAGAAGAAAAAACGCGAGATTTGAAGTCGTTGTTGTTCAGTGCGGATGGTGTCGGGAAGGAAACCATAGCGCTGTTCACCCTCTTTAAAGGTTTTTTCCCAGTGTTGTTTAACCTTTTTGAGACCTTCTACCTGGGCGACAGTTAACGTCAGGGTATCACTGGCTTCGTCATAGCGATTGGGTTTTATCTCGTGTTTGGTTTTGACGTCGATGAGTCCCTTTTGCAGGTCATCCAGGTCATTATAAGGTTTGCCATATTCTTTTCGGGCAAGATAATTCCCGATTGTCTCGGCCATGATGTGCAATGTATTGGCGGAGAATTCCGGTCCTCTCTGGGACCCGTGACCCCAGACAGCCCCTTGATCCATAAGGCCATAGCGTTGATACACATTCTGTCCGGCAATGATGTCTGCTTTTTTGAAAAGGAGATTAGCGTCGGGGTCGACCACTTTTCCCGGATAAGGCGCCAGTTTCTTTTTCATGGCGATGCCGCCCCCCAGTAAAATTGCCATTGCCACAATAAAACAAAGAATAGCTGCCCATTTGAGTGTTTTAACTGACATGATGTGCCTCCTTGATGTGGTTTGGTAACCGTTGACAGGTTCGGGGCTCCGCCCTTCGGGCTTCGACCCCACAAGCAGGGTTCAACGTTCAGGGTTAAGGACAAAGAAAGTATTAGAATGTTCTTGCAACTGCCCGGCAGATTCTGTCTCCGCATTTTCCGGAATTGATTCCGTCAAATGACGGGTCGGCGGCAACCGGGCAAACACTAAAATCGGCGATGTTTTTCCCTCCTGCTTCAGGCCGCACATCATGATTGCCCAGCGATTAAGTCTTTTTTGTGAGCGCAGCTTTTATCAGGATCTCTATGCATGGTTCTCACTCCGGCGCTTTGGTTGTGTCCGGTCGAGCCAGCCACGATTGGATTGGGTTTCACGTGAGCTGCTGCACAGTCAAAAAGAGCTTCGACAACAGCTATTCGAGCGATGGATTCCCAACTCGTGCATTTATAGGTATAAATGTTTTTATTAGGATGATTTTGATTTAGAAATTGTTTATACCACTTTGTAACATATTAAATAATTGACTTAGATCAATTTATTACTAAAGGTGAAGAAAATCTTAGTCAGCGGTTACTCGTTTTGCCGGGCAGGTGACACAACTTCTAAAATTGTGAATTTTTTTTCGTGAGTCCTAAACGGCTTGGAGAAATCAATGGAGCAACATTTGCAGGGGTCAGAGCGCCGGTGGACAGCACGGGGAGAATCATCTCTCCTGAACGCTGAACAGTCGCATTACCGGAGGCGTCGAAACAATGATCAGCGTTGATCCAAGGTTGAAGGGGGTTTCAAATAGTTCGGGTTACAAATTATGCCAGTTAAGGGTGCCGGAATCCCAATCGAATATTCCATTACCG
>JAJRVC010000486.1 GCA_024277475.1 Deltaproteobacteria bacterium | reverse complement strand
TTCCCGTAACAGTATACGGCATCCGCAAATATCTGGGTTCCGGTATGATCAAAGGACTGGGCCCGGTGATGGCCGGCCGGATTGTCGACAGATTCGGTAAAAAAACGCTGGATATCATCGAAAACGACATCCAGCGGCTGGCCGAGGTGGAAGGCATCGGCAAGAAACGCATTGCCATGATCGCCGGGGCCTGGGATGAGCAGCGTGAAATCCGGGATGTGATGCTTTTTCTACAATCTCATGGCGTCAGTTCCGGCTACGCCGTCAAAATCTTTAAGCAGTACGGCAATCAAGCCGTTGCGGTTGTAAAAGAAAATCCTTATCGATTGGCCGGCGACATTTTCGGGATCGGTTTTGTCACCGCCGATCAAATTGCCGCAAAGTTGGGGATTGCCCGAGACGCGCAAATCAGAGTTGAGGCCGGAATCCTCTATGTCCTCAATCAGATGTCGGATGAGGGCCATGTGTACTTTCCTTATGAACCCCTGATTTCTAAAAGCTGCGAGATTCTTGGTGTGGGTCGCGACATAATTGTCCGGGCTTTGGGGATTCTGGTTGTCGATCGGAAAGTCATCATGGAGGATTTGAACGCGAACCCTGATACCTTCAAAGAAAACGATAAAGCCGTTTTTCTCACCCGGTTTCATATGTGTGAAACCGTCGTTGCCCGACAATTAAAAGTACTGATCAATACGCCAAAATCAATTCGGGATATCGACTCGAACAAGGCCATCGAATGGGTTAACAGGAAACTTTCCATTACCCTGGCGGCAAATCAGACCAAGGCGGTCCGCTGGAGCATTGAAAACAAAGTCATGATAATCACCGGTGGGCCCGGAACGGGTAAAACCACCATTATCAATGCGGTTTTAAAGATATTTTCAAGACTCAATGCCGGGATCATGCTGGCTGCACCCACCGGCAGGGCGGCCAAACGGATGAGTGAAACCACCGGGTTTGACGCCAAGACCATTCATCGATTGCTGGAATACAGCTTTCAGAAAGGAGGGTTTCAGCGCAACGAGGACAAACCCCTCGACTGTGATGTGTTGATTATCGATGAGGCCTCGATGATAGATATTATCCTGATGTACCACCTTTTAAAAGCCGTTCCCCCCTTTGCCACGTTTATCCTGGTGGGCGATGTGAATCAGCTTCCCTCGGTTGGTGCCGGGAATGTTCTCAATGATATCATTGCGTCGGACTCGGTACCGGTGGTAACGCTGGACAAAATTTTCCGTCAGGCCAGGACCAGTCATATTGTTGTCAATGCCCATAAAATCAATGAGGGCGTCGTGCCGTCTTTTGACACCGCATATTCATCCGACCCGCAGAACGATTTTTATTTCATCGAACAGGAAGATCCCGAAAAGGTGTTGGACATCATTTTAAAATTGTGCAAAAAACGAATTCCCCGACGGTTTAATTACGACCCGGTCGACGAGATCCAGGTGTTAACTCCCATGCACAAAGGGGTGGTGGGTGCCGCCAACCTTAACCGTCTACTGCAGGAGGCCCTCAACCCCGGCGATGACGGCATCATTCGTGGTGAACGCACTTATCGGATCAACGATAAGGTCATGCAGATCCGGAATAATTATGACAAGGACGTTTTTAACGGTGATATTGGCCGTATTACGGGGATTCAGTGGGAAGACAGGGAGGTTTCGATCACTTTTGACGGACGGGAGGTGGTCTATGACTTCAGCGATCTGGATGAAATCGTGCCGGCCTATGCGGTGTCCGTACACAAATCACAGGGTTCCGAATATCCGGTGGTGATTATCCCCATCGTCACCCAGCACTATATCCTGCTGCAGCGCAACCTGATTTATACGGCGGTCACCCGCGGGAAAAACCTGGTGGTGATTGTGGGAAGCAAGAAAGCTATGGCCATCGGGGTGAGCAACAACAAGACCCGCAAACGTTTTACAAGATTACGATACAGATTGAAGGGGGAGTAAAAGCGGCCGGACAAGTGAACGCTAACGTTGCAACATGGGGGTGAACGCTCCTCCCGCAAAGCGGGCGGCCTCCGGAAGCCTCCTTGAAGGGGGCGAGGGCAATTTGCCAATGCTATAAATCCGAAATCACAAGCACGAATTTCGATTCTTTCCATATTGACACAGTGAAGGCATTTGCCTATACTTCCGTGGTGTCAACCGAATTAAATGTGAAACCCCTAACCCGGACAAGCCGGAACCAAAATAAAATCAAACCACGAAGATCACGAAGAACACAAAGACAAAAATTGGATATATGACTTTACGATTTCTTCGTGAACTTCGTGCCCTTCGTGGTGAAACAAGTTTTTTTTATAAAACGCAAAGAATCAACAATTAAAACTTTTCTGTTAAACAAGGACGGTCAGGAGCATGGGATTTTCATCTTTAGAAGCCATTTCACCGGTGGATGGCCGTTATCGGCGTGTGACTGAAAAACTGGCGGATTATTTTTCAGAAGCGGCGCTGATTAAATACCGGGTCCTGGTGGAGGTAGAATATTTTATCGCTTTGTGTGAACTGCCTTTGCCGCAACTTAAAAATTTCGACAAAATGGCCTTCAGAGCGCTTAGAGCCGTTCATAAGAATTTTTCACTGGAAGATGCCTGCCACGTCAAGGAAATCGAGAAAGTTACCAACCATGATGTCAAGGCAGTGGAGTATTTTTTAAAGGAAAAATTCGATGACCTCGGTCTGCAAGCTTTTAAAGAATTCATCCATTTCGGGCTGACCTCCCAGGACATCAATAATACCGCCGGCCCCCGTTCACTGAAGCAGGCCTGTGAAGAGGTGTTAACACCCGTTTTCGAGGAAGTCATCGAGGTGCTCCGGACAAAAGCCCATGAATGGAAAGAAGTCTCCATGCTTGCGCGTACCCATGGACAGCCGGCATCACCCACCCGACTGGGTAAGGAAATCTATGTGTTTGTCGAACGTCTGACAGTCCAAAAAAACCAGTTGAATTCCATCCCTTTCTCAGCTAAATTCGGCGGTGCTACCGGTAATTTCAATGCCCACACGGTTGCTTATCCGGATATCGATTGGCCGGCGTTTGCGGATGATCTGGTAAACCATGTACTGGGTCTTTCCCGTTCGAAAGTGACCACCCAGATCGAGCATTATGACAATCTGGCGGCTTTTTGCGATAACATGAGACGGATCAATACCATCCTGATCGATCTTGATCGGGACTTCTGGACCTATATCTCGCTGGATTACTTCAAACAGAGGATAAAAAAAGGTGAAGTGGGCTCATCCGTCATGCCGCATAAAGTCAATCCTATCGATTTTGAAAACTCCGAGGGTAACCTGGGGATGGCCAATGCCATCTTCGAGCATTTCGCGGCCAAATTGCCGATTTCAAGATTACAGCGGGACCTGACCGACTCTACGGTGACGCGTAACATCGGGGTTTCCATTGCACACACCCTCATCGGTCTGAAATCCCTTTTAAAAGGATTGAATAAATTAATTTTGAATGCGGATATGATCCGGGCTGATCTGCAAAACAACTGGGCAGTGGTTTCCGAAGCCATCCAAACTATTTTGCGTCGTGAGTGCTATCCCAAGCCCTACGAAGCCTTGAAAGCGCTGACCCGTACCCATGCCGCCATTAACCGGAAAACCATCGCAGAATTTATAGAAACCCTGGATGTGTCCCGGGCGGTTAAAGATGAGTTGTTGAAAATTACACCGGAGAATTATACGGGGATTTGTGAGTTTGATTGAGTTCGGCTTTCTTAATCTGGACACGGAGTAACCGTTGAACCCGTGAACACGTACGACACGAATGACCACAGATTGCACCGATAGAAAACTGGAATATTAGGATTGAGGAATCCTGGAGCGATTTTTGCGATCAGGTAAGAATAATTTTAGAGGAGCTTATCGAAATAATGGAAAAATTTACCGTTCTTATTGAATCCAGACCGTTTTGCGCCTTTGACGACACCCCGATGGAAGACCTGAATAATTCGGGGATGGAGCTTATTGATATGCGGGGATCGGGTGTGAAAGATCCTGAATTTGTAGATGCCCTTGGCCGGGTGGATGCCATCCTATGCGGGAATGACCTGGTGGTAAATGATGAAGTGCTTGACATGGCCCCGCGGGTAAAAGCCATTGCCAAGATGGGTGCCGGACTGGATACCGTGGATATCGCTGCCGCTACCCGTCACAATGCCATCGTTTTTCACACTCCGGGAGCCAACAACCAAGCTGTTGCCGATCACACCTTTGGTTTGATTTTAGGCGTAGCGCGGAAAATAATATACTGCGACCGGAGTCTGCGTGAAAACCGCTGGGAGCATACCAAAATTATGGGGCTTGAAATCTGGCAAAAAACCCTCGGCTTAATCGGTCTGGGGGCGATTGGCCGGTGTGTGGCTCTGCGGGCCAAAGGTTTCCAGATGAAGGTCATAGCCTACGATCCTTTTTGGCCGACGGAATTTGCCGATGAGCAGGGCATCGAGCAGATGGAAATCGAGGAACTGCTCAAGGTCTCCGATATCGTCAGTATTCATGTCCCGTTGATTCCGGAAACCAAATGGATGATTCGCGAAGAGACCCTGGGCCTCATGAAACCCTCAGCGATTCTAATCAATGCCGCCCGCGGTGGTATCGTCAATGAAACGGATCTTTACCAGGCCCTGAAAAACAAGGTGATCGCCGGAGCCGGCCTCGATGTGTTTGAAAATGAGCCACCGACGGAATCAGCGTTGTTGGAACTGGACAACGTGGTATTGACCCCCCACACGGCTGCGTTTACTTTTGAGGGCATGAACAACATGAGTGTCGGGGTGGTGGAGCAGTTGATCGAGTATTATCAGGGGAATAAGCCGGTTTATACAGTGAATCCTGAAGTTTGGGACGCGCAAAAGGTTTAGACTGCGTAGACGTTCGCGACTTCAGGGGATCAAAGGTTCAGCGTTCCAGGGGTCATGGAGCTAGAGGTTCTGGGTTATCGGCAATCTTGATGCCCATCATTAGATCTGTCACGTGCCTGCAAATACATGCATTTGTCTGGAACTGTCGGAATTTAGTGATCTCGAAGGGATATGGTTTCCACTTTTTTTATTTTTTATCTGCGGTGTCGCTTTTTGACCTCACGCAATACCCGGGCGTCTTCTTGATGCCGGGGCTTGTCTATACTGCTTTTGATGCGAATGAGGTTGTCAATATCTATCCAATTGGCCTTGGAATTACCATAGCGTCCTTTGACACGTTTCTCCCAGGCCGTCTCAAATCTTGTTCCGCCCACATGCAGAATGAAGTCAATCCTGTCGGGAGCAATACCCAACTGCAAAATTTCCTTGATATTTTTTGGATCTAATAAAAAAGGGCTGCCGAATTCAGCAAGGGCATGGTTGGCGCGCTTTACATTTTCAGGTTCAGGATCAATCCATAGATCCATATCCTTGGTGTAGCGGGGTTTTGCGTGGTAGATAAACGCCAGGCCTCCAATGATGAGATACCTTACCTTGTGTTTGTTTAGAAATCGGAGGATATCCTCAAAGTCCTGAATTGCTTCCATAACCGTCACCCATCCTCTATGGTTCTCTTGTTCTGTAATCGAGCCTTTTCGACCTTCATAACATCTTTGCGTATTGCAACAAGAGCGGAAAGACGCTGTTCGGGTGTCTGGCTCTGCCAAAAATCCAAGTCCCAATTTTCAGCATCTTTGAAATCCGCGGCCCGATGAGCGACGATTCGTTTTTGACGAGCGGCTGATCTTTCTTTAATTCCCATTTTATGTTCTATTTATAGTGAGTTAAGATGTTCCAAATAGAAATTCGCTTTTCTGACTATTTTCCTATCATCTTGTCGCCATCATGTCAATAAATTAATAATTACGGGATGTTAAATGAAATATTCAATAGCCAATAGTCAATTCCCCGATTAAGCGGGATTTACGCTTCGCTACAACCCCGCGAGCGGGATCTCCGCTACGCTACGACCGGCTAAGCTTGTCCGGGTTTAGGGTCATGTATCTCCAATACCCGGTCCTTCAAGCAGCGCCGTTGAGACCCGGTTGGCAAGCGCCCAGATCGAATCGGCTGCCAATACATTTTCAATGGAACGATCGAACAGAACGGTCAGACGGGGTTCAAATTCTTCATCTCCCCGCCAGAGCAGGTAGTATAAATGGATACGGGGAAAGGGTGACAGCCTGTAGGCGATATCGGCCATGTCCCACGCTTCACCTTCCAGATATTCGGCCGTCTGTCTGAAGCCGTTCAAGTCATGGCCATAGCGTTTTAGCAGAGAATCCGTTTTCAGTGCGTGGGGGCCCTGGAAAAAATGGCCCTCTTTAAGGTCTTTGACACCGACAATATCCCTGCCGATGGGATGGATATCGTTGACGTTTATCAGGTACATGACGGTGACCAATTCAAGCAGCGGGTCATCTGTAATTTCCCAGCCGGAATTCCCCGGACGCTTCAAACAGCGGTTCTCAATGTCTACCATGATATCTTCACGCAGAAAGTGAAAAAGAACCTGGCCGGACGAATTCGGGTTAAAAAGTGTTAAATTGCAAAGGGCGGTGACATTTTTTGCCTGCAATTGGTCCCAGTAGCTCGCCGCTACATTGACACGTGACCCATCGGGTGCGAACGCCGGCGGTCTTTCCTTCAGACGTCGCTGCTGCATGTTTAAAAATCCCCGGCTGAAAGGGTAGGGGCCTGTGCGGAAATTGTCGCAGGGAAATTGATTGCAGTCACGCATGCAATATTCAATCTGATTCAATGCGGCACATGCCAAAATAACACAAGTGCTTCCCAGCAACCGCTGCTGGGCGGCCAGTTTTTTTTCAGCGTCCGCACTTGTGCCCGATCCGCAGCTGGAGCAGGTCCCCAATAAATTTAATTTGCAAATATCACAGTTGATTCCGCAGGCACCGGTGGGCATGGCGTCACCTATTATTAATTTAGAAGCGATCAGCAGGTCTCATTAGCTAGTTTCCATCCATAAATGGCCCTTTTTTCTCTGAGCGGCGTTCTCCGCGGGTTTACGTCTGCGAAGTACGAAAAGTACGTCTCAACGTAAACCCTTGTGCGGCCTTGCTCAGAGAAAAAATTGCTCATTTCTG
>JAJRVC010000485.1 GCA_024277475.1 Deltaproteobacteria bacterium | reverse complement strand
TAGGCTCTTAATGGTAAAATGAAAAACTGGTTGTTTTGAAGGAAGGAATCATTGTCGGGGACTATTGGAGTTTCCCGGCGTAAATTACCAAACGACTTGGTAAATTTTTTTTGGAGGATTTAAGGATGAAAAAAGTATTATTAACTGCCGCATGTGTTTTTATCGCCAGTCAAGCTGGTGCTACCGTAATCGATAATATCTCCATGGATTTTTATAATGCAGCTAGCCCGAGAGAGTTCACTGGCTACACCACTCCTACCACGGATACCGGTTTTGCTGCTGGTACGAATGCTGGCACCATTGACACCACCGCCGGTACCGGTTCCTTCTACGGCGATGTCGCCTTCTTCGGTAACATCTGGCAGGCCGACCTGCAGTGGTCCTCCGAGACTGCCGGTGCCAACACCTGGAGCGGCTATGCCCTGCCTGGTGCGCCTCTTAAAGATGGAACCGTCCCCACAACATTTTTCTCCTATAATTTTGATCTGGCTGCTGGCGATATCGCCGTTGGTCTGTACTTTGACTGGTCCACCAATATTGATATCCCAGTGCTGACCGTTTTTACTCCGGATGGAATTGGTGGATATTATGCTAAAGATCAGGCATGGACTGATTACTACGGTGCCGCTGGTACTGGTATGCAGACCGCACCTTTCCCCGGCCAGTTTCCTGCCTTCTACAATTCTGTAAATGGTCCGTTTCCTGCGGTACCTGAGCCTGCCTCAATGCTGTTGATCGGTTCCGGTCTTGCCGGCCTTCTTGGCCTTCGCCGTCGGAAATAATTTTCAGACTGCGTGAAAATTGAAAAAACCTAGGACCAAACGTCCTCTCCGGATTTCCGGGGGGGGCGTTTTTTTTTGCTTGGCCGAATGAGTTCGTTGGTGCTGATGCCATTAAACCAGGAAAAAAGGATTGCCGGTTCTCTCATGTTGTCAGGTTTGAATGATCTCAATAGGCTGCTTGTTGCTGGTGGCACCCAATCGGGGGGGCTGCTGAAATCATTGGCGTGTGTAAAGGAATATTTTTTAAGGGTATCAAGATTGATGAGTGGCGCGAAATTTTGGTTGCCTGTAGAATGAGGTTTGCTGTGAAAGTGAGTGGTTTGGGTAGATGCAGGGAAAGTGTGGACCTGATGATTTTTTAAGGGCTTAAGGTTTTTATGAGTGCTGAAAGCTGGGATTAATTCTGCAGGGGAGAGTGATATGGGCAAAATTGGCAGGAATGAACCATGCGTATGCGGTAGTGGAATAAAATATAAGAAATGCTGTCTCGTGAAGGAGTTGGAAGAGAGATATGCGGCAATGGATAAGGCTAAAGGCGAAGCATCTGAACACCGCCAGGTTATTCATGAAGCAGTAGAACAAATAAAAAATGCCGCAAAGGAAAAAAAACAGCTTATTGGCCCCCTTGGTGTTCTGGTGCTTTTTTCTACCGTCGAAGGGGATTCCTGGCTGCTTGAAGTGACAGAGGGTGATGCGCTGCAACTGACCGACCAGGGGAATGATATTAAGGTTGAGATTGATGAGAACCCTGATACAACAGAAATTGAATGGAGTCATACC
The DNA here is from genome assembly GCA_024277475.1 of Deltaproteobacteria bacterium. The sequence goes on along the minus strand of JAJRVC010000485.1, from coordinate 11,674 downwards.
TTCTCGTTTAAAGATGAGCGGGTCGTGGTGGTTTCCTATAAAGAGAAAACTGAAAAAACGTATGAAGCCTATCCTGTCAACGATCTTGTCATGGTCATCGATAAGATAAGGGAGACCATGCCGGCCGGGGTTGCCGACATGGTCCATGCTTCCAGAGGAGAGTAATTGAAAGATGGATATGCCGTTGTAAATTGCATGGGAGTTTTGCTCGTACATGAAAGGCCCTGCATGATTCCTCGGAAATTATCCAATTAAAATGTTTTTTAATATCTAAAGGTATAACCATGCGCAGACCATCCGGCGGCCCTTCGGTTGCCGATCCCAAAATTGCCAGAGCAACCCATGCACTGCAAGCCAACCAGACCGATGAGGCAATTTGTCTGTTGGAAAAAGTACTTCAGAAAAAAAAGCGTGACCCGCAGGCTTGGTTCTTGCTCAGTACGGCATACGGCCAAGCGGGAAATATGCAGGAAGTAATCCGTTGCGCTCAAAAGGTGTTAAAGGTGCTGCCGGATCATGTGGGTTCCCTGACAAATCTAGGCAATGCCTATGCTGCTACTGACCAGCAGGAAAAAGCCGCCCGTTGTTACGAGAAAGCCCTGAAGCAGGCGCCAAACGATCCGAGGCTGCTGAACAATGCCGGCTGCGCCCTCATTCTGGCTGGAAAAAGGAAGGAGGCGGCCATCTATTTTAAACGCGTTCTCGCCATTACCCCCAACCATTCTCATGCCCATGCAGGTCTGGCTGAAATTCTTACCATGGAAGGAAAGATTGAGGAGGCCATTTATCATAATACCGAAGCCCTCCGACTCCAGCCTGATCTTTTTAAGGCCCATAAAGGTCTTGGTTTGCTCTGCCGGGCGGTCGGGGATATCGTGGCAGCTGAAAAGCATTATGAAGCGGCTGTCCGGCTCAGCGATGCGGATAGCGATGTCATTACCGGCTATGCGGCGACATTGAGTGAACTGGGGCGCCGGGAACAGGCCATGCGGCTTCTGGATGAGGCCATGGTAAGATCACCCTATGATTTTAAGCTGTTGGGTAGCAAGGCCTATATCCTTGAACAACAGGGTGAGGTGGATGAGGCCTTTCGTCTGGTTAGCCAGATTGACGAAGCCGGTGAGCACAACCCGGATAGCGTCAATGTTTTCACTCGGGTTTGTCAGCAATTTCAGTGCTGTGACCAGGCCCTTGACATTGTAAATGAACTGCTCACGCATGATCTTGAGGCGATACATTTGCAATCGTTAAGCTATGCGGCAGGCACCCTGCTGGATAAACTGGGGCGCTATGATGAGGCCTTTTCATTTTTTCGGAAAGCCAGCGAAGCCGTCCCGCTCTCTTTTGACCATGATTCCCATCAGAAATATGTCAGCAGTCTGATGGACACATTTTCTTCCGAAAAAATGTCTGCCTTGCCACGGGCCGGCAATGCTGATCGGCGACCGATTTTTATCGTCGGCATGCCGCGCTCCGGCACTACCCTCACCGAACAGATTCTGTCCAGCCATCCCGATGTTTACGGGGCCGGAGAATTGGGATTTATTGAATCGCTGATTGACAGGATAAAAGACGCGGATGGCAATCATTATCCCGTTGCCCTGGCTGGTCTGAGCCCTGAAGATCTCGATAAACTGGCGGCTGCCTACCTCCACAGTATTGGAGCTCTTGCCCCGGGATCGCCGAAAATAACAGATAAATTGCCGCAGAATTTTCTTCATCTCGGTTTGATCCGCTTGTTTTTTCCCAAGGCGGCTATTATCCATTGCCGGCGTAACCCGTTGGACACCTGTCTTTCCATTTATTTTCAAAGTTTCCTCCGGCCCCATGACTATGCTGCCGATCTGGAGAACATTGGCCTCTACTATCTGCAATACCATCGTCTGATGGCGCATTGGAAAGAGGTTCTGGACATCCCTATTCTTGACGTGCAGTACGAAGAGATGGTTGCCAGTCAGGAAAAGTGGACCCGGCGGATTCTTGTCCATTGTAGCTTGGAGTGGCATGATGCCTGCCTCAATTTCCATGAAACCAAGCGTGTTGTCGCCACTGCGAGCTATGGTCAGCTCCGGGAGGAAATGTGTTCCAGTTCCGTGGAGCGCTGGCGTAACTACGAACGGCATATCGATACACTGAAAAATACTCTTGCGCCACTTTTGGTGGAGGATGATAGGTAGGATTCCTTCCTTTTTGAATTTTCATGGTTCCGGAATTTCGGACGTTTTTTCCGGAATTATGGAAAGCAGAGGGCGTTAGTCCCTCTGCTTTTTAACGACATGTTCCTTTAACTAGTTGAAATGTACCAATTTGTTTTTTGTTCATTTGGCTGGCATTTATCTTGCATAAATAAAATGTGAGCAAAATTAATTATGCCCGGACTGGTATTGCTGGTGGCCGGGGAAAGGGGATAGATGGCGCACATGAGGAAAGCGACGCTTCAATATCCCAACTCATTTCGTCAAATGGGATAGATGGCGCACATGAGGAAAGCGGCTATCTTCTGGAAATGCAAAGTGTAAATTTATAAACTGGAGGAGTAAACAGTGGGAAAGAGAAAAAAGTATCTCAGTTTGTTTTTAACGGGAGGAAGTATTTTGCTGCTGGCTCAATCCGCCATGGGCGCGGTGTGGACGGATAGCTACACGGTCGCTGGAGGCTACGGGGGGGCCCAAGGCATAAGCGGCACTGAGGTTTCCACCATCACCTTTGACGATTGGGGGTATTTAGGCCCGAACGGCGCTGGCGCCAAAGATTGGACCGTCAGCGGAACCGCCGGGTTCAATGCCGCCAAGGTTGGGCAGATCCAACATGTGGTGACCCTGTCACCCGATTACAAAACACCAGACGTAGGGCAGACTGTATTGGGCGATTTTGATAACGACCCGACTTGGACCAATGCCAACATGGACGGTGCCGCTAGTTTTTATAAATGGGGCTATACCGGCCCCGGCTATGACCGGCCGACGACCTATGCCCAGGTGGAGGCCTATCGGGCTCATGATTATTCCTCATCCGCCACTGTCGGCTCCCAGTTCAACAATATGCAGATCGACCTGAACGGTAACTATAGTGTGGCCAAGGAGGATATGCGGTTCGGGTATTACGATACCTTCTCCTATCTACAGGTCGGCGATGTTCCCATAAATAAGGTTGATGAGCCTGCCAGGATCACCTTTCAGCCATATGCAATTGAAGACGCCATCGGCTGGTGCGGGTCGGTCATGGCCTCCAATCCAGCTGCTACAGAGATTATGGCAGGGCAGTTGAAGTTCAGTTGGGCCTTTGATGTCTCCATTGATGGCATTATTTCCGGCCCGAATGTCGTGCCCGATTTTGAAATGCGGAGCTACGGGACTATTGAGGTTAACGTCTGGGCTGGTTCTGATTTGCAATCTTTTTCTTCCAGTGCTGTGGTCAACAATACCAATCCCGACAACACAGACCGCTGGGACGTGGGCCCTGACTTTGCCAACGAGGTCTCCTTCCATGGCGCCGGTGTTATCCCCGACGGGGTCTGGACCACCGCAGATTCCTGGGAAATCGTTGGGTATACGCCAAAAGGCGGCAACCCGATCTATGAAAGAATCTTGAATCTCGACGGCACCTGGGCCGTGACCATCGCGGCCGACGATGACATGACTGCTAGGTGGTGGGCTAACCCTTTTGCCGGCTATGCGTACATTCTGCGGGCGGACGGCATCCGTCTTCTTGATGCCATGGATTTCAGCGCCTATACAGATACCTCTAATGTAGCTCTGGGGGCTTTGGCCAATGTTGCCGACTTGTCGGCAGTGCCGGAACCAGCCTCGATGTTGCTCATCGGTTCCGGTCTGGCCGGACTTTTTGGTATTGCGCGCAAGCGGAAGTAATTTTTTTCAGTCAACTGCTTTATTCTTAAAAAAACAAGGCGTCCCGTAAGGGGTGTCTTGTTTTTTTTGTCTGTCCTTGTCAGCAGACTTCCAGGAACCGATCGAAATAGCCGCCGATCTTGTGAAAGGCAGGGTTTTTATCCAGCATCTTAACCAGCTCGTCATTGTGATGGATTTTTTCTTCAACTCTGCTGATAATGGTGGTGATGTCGTTTTTGGTAAACTCCGGGGTGGCGGAAATTTTGATCCAGAGCAGCATCTGGGTGATGGCGAAACGGTATGCGGCGGCCTGGAAAGGGATAACCGGATTTATGTTCTGCACCAGAGGAAAGCCATTGGCCATGAGACTGCTTTCAAGATAGCGTTCCATGGCTTTGTCGAATTTATGCAGGAAGGGGCGGCTTTGCCGGCGAAGCGTCATGAGTCCTTGGTAGAAAAGTTTCCTGGCCTCCTCGTCCGCATTGGCTTTCCGGGCCAATTGTATAATGGGCACTTCCTCGGAGATGCTGCTGGCTTCGAATAATTTGAACCTGATGACCCCTTCACGCAGCAGATTCCACAGGTTCAGGCCATTGACCGGATTGGTGACGAGCTTGCCGCTGAATACCATTGCGGCCGTGGCCCGCAGGTTTGCCGCATGCTTTTCCTCGAAAGAAGCGAGTATCTTGCCGGTGAGCTGTTGTTTCTCCGAGAGTGAAGTGATTTCACCAAGCACCCGGGCCAGGTAGGTCAGGCGGATGTTGAGTGGGTATTCCGGCGAGGCGAGCAGGCGGCCCAGGAGCCTGTAAAGCAGCATTGAAACCTGCTCGTTGGCCGACTTTTCTCTCCTGGCGGCCTCTTTCCCCGTTGCGGGCTCGTGCCGGAACACCGGTCCCGTGGTCTCGAATATGACGAGACGCACCATCTCGGGGCACGACAGGAGAGCCCAGGAAATTTCTCTGTTCGGAGGGCTTTCTTTTTTTCGAGGATAATCCCGACAGATTTTAGTCAGGAATTCAGGGCCGAGTTTGCCGTGGATGGCGCACAGGCGGTTGGGCTGCAGAAAGGTGCAATCCATCGAATTTTCTTTGTTGCAGAGAATCGGTTGCTTCTTTTTGTGAATTTCTCCCTCGTAGACTCCGGCAAGGAGCCACGCCTTGTTTTCGTCGGTGTCCGGAAGTGACTGCCATTTCTGATAGGTGCCGGTGTCCACGGGAACGGCGAATCGGGAGCAGCAGTCCCAAGGGCATTTGTCGGCCAGGCACTTGAAGCTGTCCAGAGCTGTCAGGATGTATTTTTCTTTCATATTACGCCTTCAAAGAGGGGTTATTATACATACGCTGTCAGCGTATGTGTCGTATTTAGATGATGCTTAGACTACCATTTTTTCGCCGTTAAGGCGAGTGCCTTGCTCATCCAAAATGCCACACCAGCAAGAGAAAGGAAATTGGTTGGCCTCTTGGATGAAATTTGTTAAGTTTTCCGAAGTTAGGCGGTATCCCTGTAGCACTGATCGACTTGCAGGCAGTTTGTTTTATTTTCCCTTCAGGATTATATATGAATAGATTTTCCCGCCGAGGGCCGGATCCTAAAATATTAGAGGCCATCGAGGCACTCAAGTCTCACCGGCCGGCCGAAGCCATCCGTTTGCTCTCTGAGGTAATTCAGCAGAAGAAAAGAGATCCGCAGCTCTGGTTTCTGTTGAGCTCGGCCTATTCCCAGCAAGGCAATACTCAGGAGGTTATCCGGCTCACCCGGAAGGTGCTGGAAATGGTACCCCGCCATGTCGGCGCTTTGTGCGGCCTTGGAGGCGCGTATGCGGCCACAGGGCAACAGCAGCAATCCTTACGCTGTTTCCAGGAGGCGTTGAGGCTCGCGCCACGTGACCCCGGTGTGCATCTCAGTTTTGCCGAGGTCTTGTTACGGGACGGACATACTGAGGGTGCGATATCCCATTTCAATGCCGTTTTGCAGTTGAAACCTGATTTTTCCCAGGCCCACAAGCGGCTCGGGCATATCCACTGGTCCGTCGGTCATCTCGACCTTGCTGAAAACCATTACAAGCAAGCCTGCCGGATTGATCCTTCCGACATGGAAGCCCTGAACGGCTGCATCCTCACTGTGGGCCATGGTGGACGCTTGGATGAAGCGCTGGGGCTTCTGGACAAGGCTTTGGTAGCGGCCCCGAATGATCCGGAATTACTGGCAACTAAGGCCCACTTACTGCTACGAGACGGCCAATACAAACAATCCTTCGAGGTGTTGAAGAAAATCACCCGAGGGGGCATAACTAATCCGGTCAGTGCGGCCACCCTTGTGCAGCTGTGCAGACGTTTTGACTGTTGCGATATGGCCCTTGCCACTGCTGAGAAGCTTCTGAAAAATCCTGGTGTGGACGCAGCATCAAAAAGATTATTGTATTTCGCGGTGGGTGGATTGATGGACAAGTTGGGGCGTTACGAGGAAGCATTTCCCTATTTTCAGAAAGCCAATCAAGCCGTACCTCTCCGTTTCGACTCTGATTCCCACGAGAAATACATCACCAGTATGAAGGAGACCTTCTCCAGAGAAAAATTCTCAACGCTGCCTCTGGCGGGCAATGCCGACAAGCGGCCGATTTTCATCGTCGGTATGCCGCGTTCCGGCACCACCCTTGTCGAGCAGATCCTGGCCAGTCACCCCGATGTTTATGGTGCCGGGGAACTGGGTGATATCATCAAATTAACAAATGGGTTGCAGGATAGAGGTGGAGAGAAATATCCAGCCGCGCTGGCCAATCTCACCCATCGAGAACTTGATTCGTTTGCTTCAAAATATCTGCAGAAGCTGGATTCAGTGGCTCCGGGGGCGTCACGTATCACCGACAAGATGCCGCAGAATTTTCTTCATCTTGGGCTGATCAGCCGGGCATTCCCCGGGGCAACCATTATCCATTGCCGGCGTAACCCGTTGGATACCTGCCTCTCCATATATTTTCAGAATTTTTCCTGGGGCTATGACTGGGCCGCTGACCTGGCAAACATTGGCCAATACTATCTTCAGTATGATCGTCTCCTGCGTCACTGGGAAAGGGTGTTGGACATTCCAATTCTTCATGTTCAGTACGAGGAACTGGTTACTGAACAAAAAGAGTGGACCAGGCGGCTGCTCGTCCATTGCGGGCTCGAATGGCATGATGATTGCCTTGACTTTCACAAAACGAAGCGATGGGTTACCACTGCGAGCTATGATCAGGTGCGTGAAAAAATGTATACCAGTTCCGTTGCGCGTTGGCGTAATTACGAGGCGAATATCGAACCATTATTACGTGCCCTTGCGCCGATTATGCCACCAATCGGTGCATAATCCTGAAAACAACAATCTTACGATGGGAGGCAATATAATGAGACCTGTTGGTCGAAAGCCGGACCCAAAAATATTTAAAGCCATAGAGGCGCTGAAGGCAAACCGATCTGCCGAAGCTATCTGTTTGTTGAATATCGTCTGTAAGACCAATAAGCGTGACCCGCAACTTCTGTTTCTGCTCAGTTCCGCTTATTCCCAACAAGGAACTAATCAAGAGGTGATTCGGTTATCCCTGGAGGTGTTGAAAATGTTGCCTCACCATGTCGGCGCCTTGTGTAACCTCGGGGGGGCGTACGCGGCCACAGGGCAACAGCAGCAATCGGGCAAATGTTTTCAAGAGGCGATGCGGCTTGCGCCGCGGGATCCCGGGGTACATATCAGCCTCGCCGAGGTGATGTCTCGGGCAGGGAATATGGAGAGGGCGGTTACCCACTTCCATGCCGCTTTGCAGTTGAACCCCGGCCTTGCCCACCCTCATAAGAGACTGGGGCAACTTTACTGGCTCAAAGGCAATATAGAACTGGCTGAAAAACATTATAAGCAAGCCTGCCGGATAGATCGTTCAGACGTGTCAACTCTGAACAGCTATATCATGGCCGTGGCCCACGAAGGACGGATGAATGAAGCGCGAGAGATTTTGGATAAGGCGCTTGCAGATTTTCCCGGCAACCCGGAATTGCTGGCATCAAGGGTCCAGATTTTGGAGCGCGAAGCCCAACACGAGGAAGCTTTCGAGTTGATTGGCGAGTTGGAACGTAAGGGTGTGATGACTCCGATTGCTGCTACCACCTATACCTTGATTTGCCAGCGATTTGATTGCTGTGACAAGGCCATGGATATGGTCAACAGCATGCTGGAACAGCCAGGCATGGACGTGATCTCAAGTCAGACGCTGCATTTTGCGGCCGGGGCGCTGCTTGACAAATTAGCGGAGTACGATAAAGCTTTCGATCATTTTCAAAAAGCCAACAAGGCTGTTCCTCTTCATTTTAATCATGATTCTCATCAGCGATATATTGATAGCCTGATTGATACGTTTTCTGCGGTAAAGCTGCCAGCCTTGCCCCGGTCCGGCAACGCGGACACACGGCCGATTTTCATTGTCGGCATGCCGCGCTCCGGCACCAGTCTCACCGAGCAGATTCTGGCCAGCCACCCGGATGTTTTCGGCGCCGGTGAACTGCGTGATATCAATAAAATTGTCGAGCGCCTGGAAGGCAGGGCCGACAAGGCTTATCCTGCAGGACTGGGAGATTACACGTCAGTCGAGTTGGACGGCCTGGCAGTGGAATACTTCAAAACACTGGACAGACTGGCCCCGGAGGTGGCCCGCGTCACCGACAAGATGCCCCATAACTTCCTGGGGATTGGTCTTATAACCCTCTTGTTCCCCAAGGCGACCATTATCCATTGTCGACGTAATCCTCTGGACACCTGTCTCTCCATCTATTTTATGAGTTCAAGTCAGGGGCATGCCTATGCCGTCGATTTAGAGACACTTGGACGCTATTACCTTCAATATGAACGGTTGATGGATCATTGGCAGAAAGTTGTTGACATCCCGATTCTCAACATCCAATACGAGGAATTGGTGGCCAATCAAGAAGAGTGGACCCGGAAAATACTCGACCATTGCGGGCTCACCTGGCATGATGCCTGTTTGAATTTTCATGAGACAAAACGGACGGTATCAACTCCGAGCTACAGTCAGGTCCGCAAGAAAATATATACCAGTTCCATGGAACGCTGGCGTAATTATGAGTCGCATATTGAGCCTTTGACACGCAGCTTGAAACCTATTCTACGGAATAATTCATGAGGGCTTTGTGCCGGCATGGCCAAAGCGGAATGGTCTGATGCTTTTTATGTTGCGTCAATAAAGAAGTTAAAATAGGCCGTAATTTGGTTACGTTTTTTTAGCATTATTGGAATGTTGGGGCCGTCGCAACGTGCGATGCAAAAGCGATTTTCTTTCATCATTATTATAAAAGCAGGAAGCACTCTATTATGAGCAACGAAACACAGAAATTGGCCCAGAAGGCAAATGACTTAATTAACGCAAATCGTCTACCAGAGGCCAGGGAGGTTTGTGAAAAGCTCTGCAAAATTGAAAAAGACAATCCCGGAGTATGGCAGACCCTGGGTATGATCGATCAGCAGTTAGGGAATTTTAAAGATGCCGCAGCTTGCTTTGAACGGCTTGTCCAGCTCGCACCCGAGATGGCTGAGGCCCATCTTTATCTAGCCAAGACCCTTCAGGCCTTGAACGAATTGGATCGCGCCGCCGTAAGCTTTCGCAAGGCGGTGGAGATTAAACCAGAACTTGTGGAGGCCTGGGGCAATCTCGGCTTGCTTTATGGGAATACCAACAAATTTTCCGAAGCGGAGGAGGCCTTTCGCAATGTCCTCAAGGTGGATTCGGCTAACCCGGTTGCCTGTTTCAGCCTTGGATTAGCCTTGGAAAAACAGGACAAGAATGCAGAGGCCAAGGAGAGCTATGAGGAGGCAATTCGCCTCAAGCCTGACTATGCCGAAGCCTTGAATAATCTCGGTGTGGTGCTGCAAAAAGAAAATTGTCTCGCCGAGGCGGAGGGTTGCTGCCGCAAGGCCGTCCAGGTTAACCCGGAGTTTTCCATCGCCTACTTTAACTTGGGCCGGGTTCTCTTCGATCAATTTCAGTATGAGATCGCCGAGCCTGCTTTCAAGCGCGCTCTTGAGCTGTCGCCAAACAACATTGAGGTCTTGATAAATCTTGCTCATACTTTGATGTCCTTGGGCGATTTTGATGGAGCGATTGCCACATTTTCACAAGCCAAAAATGTCGATCCTGCCTCAATCCCGGCGCTTGTCGGTCTCGCCACCGTATTGGAAAGGAAGGGGGATTTTCAGGAGAGTCTCGCACTCCTTGAGCCGTTGGTGTCCAGGGGAGAAAAAAATGTTGATCTGGCCAACACCTATGGAACCCTTGGCAGGCGTCTGGACCGACGGGATGAGGTGCTTCCCTATATGCTTGATGTGATTGCCGATGAAAGCCCGGAACCGAAAAGCCGTGGCAAATTATACAATGTCATCGGGATGATCCACGACGACCAAGGGAAATACGATGCCGCCTTTAAATATTTCAAGGCCGGCAACGATTTGTTCCCTCAGGAATTTAAACGCGAGGATTTTGCCCGCGAAATCGATGAGAAAAAAGACGTATTCTCCAGGGAAAGGCTCGTCTCATTGCCCAGAGCCGGTAATCGTTCCAAGCGGCCGATTTTTATTGTGGGCATGCCGCGCTCCGGCACCAGTCTTCTGGAACAGATATTGGCAAGCCATCCGGAGGTGTACGGCGCTGGAGAACTTCGAACCATCGGTTATATAATCCGCCACATCAGTCAGATCATGGGAACATCTGAACCCTTTCCCAGCTGTATTAAAAATATTACCGAAGATGTGGCTGAAAAATTGTCCCAGCAATATTTGGCGCACCTGCAGACCTTGCCCGTTGGCGACGCCGCCCATGTGGTGGATAAAATGCCTGCAAATTTTTTGTCGCTGGGCCTCATTGAAATCCTGTTCCCCCGAGCCCATGTCATTCATATCACCAGGAATCCTATGGACAACTGCATGTCCATATATATGAATCCCATCGATGGATTGCGGCAGGCGGGCTCCAACCTTGCGAAACTAGGCGCCTATTATAATGAGTATCTGCGCCTCATGGACCACTGGCGCAATACCCTGTCCATGCCGTTTTATGAAGTGCGCTATGAAGATCTGGTCTCTGATAAAGAAAAAATAACAAGGGAACTGATCGATTTCTGTGGCCTGGAATGGAATGACAACTGCCTTGTTTTTCATAAGACCAAGCGTCATGTTGCGACGCCAAGCTATGATCAGGTTCGGCAGCCTATCTATAAGACCTCGGTTGAAAAATGGCGCAACTACCAGAAACACCTGCAGCCGCTTGCCGATGCCCTTGGGTATGCGATGTGAAACGCTTTGCCCCTGAGTGGCGGCAATATTTAAATAATTTCCAGCCACCTTGAAGACAGAACAAATTCAGTCCCCCTACCTTTGTTGTCATTTCCTAACCTCAGGGGACTGAACTTGTTCTGCCTCCTGAATTGGCCGATTAACTGCTCAAATAAGAGGCCCCGGTTTTTGTCGAAGGGACGTATTGCTTGGAAAATCGACAAAAGCAATGAAAGATTACCATGTTAACATAAAGCCGAAGAATCCTTTGTTTCAGCTGGTTATGGCCGAAATTTTTCAAGCTGAATTTCTTTCATGATTTTATAATGCTTATCATTTCCGGTGAGAAGAGGAAGACCGTAACTTATTGCTGTTGCTCCAATAAGGGCATCGGCCAATTGCATTGAGTGACTCAAAAAATGCTGTTCAACTGCAAACATGGCTTTGGCCGATATTTCTTCTGAAATGTATAAAATCTTAGTGTTCCACCCATGAAGTGCTTGGCGCAAATTGTTCAATTC
>JAJRVC010000484.1 GCA_024277475.1 Deltaproteobacteria bacterium | reverse complement strand
GAGGGGCGCAGCGCCGTCGGTCATGTGCGCTATTCCACCACGGGCAGCTCCGTGCTGACCAACGCTCAGCCTTTTCTGGTTCGTCACCGGAAAAAATCCTATGCTGTGGCCCACAACGGTAATATCGTCAATGCTCACATCCTGAAAGATGAGCTTGAAGAATCCGGCTCTATTTTTCAGACCACAATGGACAGTGAAATATTTTTGCATCTGTTTGTGAAAAATTTGGAATACGGATTTGAACAGGCGTTGGTTAAATCTGTCTCCAGACTGCAGGGAGCATTTTCATTCGTGATGTTGACGAGTCTGGGAGAAATTATAGGAATTAAAGATCCTTATGGGTTCAGACCGTTGTGCCTGGGAAAATTGAACGGCAGTTATGTGCTGGCATCCGAAACCTGCGCCTTTGATCTTGTGGAGGCCGAGTTTGTGCGTGAACTCGATCCCGGAGAAATTGTCATTATCGGACCCGATGGCATTAAGAGCATCAAAACGTCGCCTGCAACCCGGCGGGCGTTCTGTATTTTTGAATTTATCTATTTTGCCAGACCGGACAGCACTTTTTATGGTCAGAATGTTTATCTGACGCGCAAAGCACATGGCAGGCGTCTGGCCGAAGAGGCACCCGTGGAAGCCGACTTAGTCATGCCGTTTCCCGATTCGGGAACCTATGCCGCGCTGGGGTATTCGGAAGCATCCGGTATACCCTTTGAGTTGGGTATGATCCGTAACCATTATGTGGGCAGAACATTTATTCAACCGACCCAGAGCATGCGGGATTTCGGCGTTCGTATAAAACTCAACCCTGTAAAAAAACTTTTAAAAGGAAAAGATATCATTATCATTGAAGATTCGATTATCAGGGGCACAACCGTCAGAACACGGGTAAAAGCACTGCGGAAGCTGGGGGTCAGAAAAGTGCATATGCGCGTAAGTGGCCCCCCCCATCGGTTTCCCTGTCATTACGGCATCGATTTTTCAACCAGGGGAGAGTTGATTGCAGCCCACAAAACGGTTGAAGAGTTAAGGGTTTTTTTAGGACTCGACTCCCTGTATTATCTCAGCATCGATGGGCTTCTAAACGCTACCGAATTTATGAATCCGGAAAATAATTTCTGCAAAGCCTGTTTTGATGGCTGTTATCCCGTGGCATTCGATCTGCATTTAACCAAAGATTGCCTTGAGTGCGGCTAGCTCGGATATCGTATTCTGTAGATAGTTTTGGAACACGACTCAGTCGTTGATGGAACAAACCGGGTCCGAGACCAATATTCCAATGTGTTGCATGCAAGCGCTTTATGGATAAGGTAACTATGAACGGTGAACTTTGAACCTGTGGACGCTGACGAATTTTCTGAACACTCAAATCGTCTTATCCCATCCCTTCTTTCATGCCGAAAACAATTCTAAAACTTTTATAACCAACTTAAATTTATACAAATTATAGTTTCAAAATAGAATTACCGCTTGCCCTTTTTTGAAATGCGGTATAAAATGAGATTTTAGGTTTTGGGTGGCAAATGATAGTCGGAGGTCAAAATGCTCGAATCGAAATATTTAAAAGACAATATTGAAAATATTCAAAAACTGCTAGGAATTTCTGCTCTCAGGAATTTTGAAACGAAAAGCCTTCAAAAACTTCTCCGGTTAAGCAGAATCAGGGAATATGAGGACGGCGAAGTCATTATCCAGGAAGGGGACCTGGACCCGTGGCTGTATTTTCTGCTTTCCGGGAAAATTCGAATCTCCAAAGAAGGCTTGGAAATCAACACCATTGATAAAAAAGGCGAAATTTTCGGCGAGATGCGAATTGTCGATTTTATGAAGCGCTCCGCCTCGGTTGTTGCCGTCGGGAAGACCATTTGTCTTGCCGTTGATACATCCGCCAAAAACAGGATCTCCGCTCAGGATCCAACGGATGAAAAGTTGGATTTTTTGTTGTTGTTATATCGAATATTTGCCGAGTACATGTCGATCCGCCTGCGGGCAACCAACGAGGAACTGATAACCGCCAAAAAGAAAATAAAGCGGTTACTTGCTAAAATATGATGTGGCCGCAAAAAGGCGCAAAAAACACAAAAATAAAATTTTACACTTAATAATTTAAATAGGTTATAAGATAAAAATTCGAGAATTTTGACTTTTTACGAGATTGTCAAAATATGATCCGGACGAAAACCGTTGCTTTTTCAAAAAATTCCACGAATATCTTTTTTCATATTCTCACTAAATGCAATCTCAAATGCCGCCATTGTTATATCAATCCCGGGCAGCATGGGGAAAACACCCTGCCGCTGTCCGTGATCAAGGCCTGGCTCGAAGCGTTTGTTCAGGACAGAAACTTAAAGAATCTCATCTTTTTAGGGGGAGAGCCGACGCTTCATCCGGATTTGCCGGCGGCAGTCAAATATGCCCGCAATCTGGGTTTTGGCTCAATCACTATTGATACAAACGGATACCTCTTTCACGATGTTCTTTCAAAGGTCAAGCCGGGCGAAGTGGACTACTTCAGTTTCAGCCTGGACGGGGCCACCCCTGAAACCAACGATCGGATTCGGGGGGATGGATCATACCATACCTGTCTTGAGGGTATCCGCAGTGCCATTGACAGGGGTTTTACGACAAGCCTGATCTACACCATCAGCAGTACCAATATTCATGAACTAGAGATGATGGCGCCGTTGCTGGACAGTTTGGGAGTTGATAGATTTTTTATTCAAGTTATCGGCTTGCGAGGAAAATCCGCCATTACACAGGATACGAGCGATCCTCATAAATCACCTCAGGTTTCACGATCGCAATGGCTCGATACCGTTCCCGGGGTCGCGCGGATGATTGCGGAGCGCGGCATTACCGTTGCTTATCCAAAAGTGTTTTTAGGTCGCAACGAAAAATTTGAATGTGCCGGGACAGTGGCCGACAATTATTTTGTTTTCCCTAACGGTCGAGTCTATCGCTGCCCGATCTGTGAGGACTTTCCGATCCACAGCTTGTATTGTCAGGATAATCAATTGGTGCCGACCGCCAAACTCAACGAGCAGGATTTTTTTCAACTCGATATTCCCGAAGGCTGTGTAATGAATAAAATGATTCAGCCCCAGACTATCAGTTACAATGAGGAGGGGTTGCCGGAATACAAAATTGCCTGCTGTTTGTTGAAAGAGGAAATCCGCAGTGAATAAACGAGTAGGCGTTCACGGGCTCAAAGGTTCAGGGTTCCATTCTCATCCCCGGACTGCAACCGGGATGCGTATTTACGATAACATCAATATATAACATAAAACCCCAATTTTACAGCGCTCATCTGCTGCAAATTCAATGGTGAAAGATTGAGAACCACACGCCAAAGAATTATTGATTTTTTGACTGACAGCGAGATGGATGCGCGGCAACTATCCGGGCAGCTTGGCGTACAGGAAAAGGAGGTGGTTGAGCATCTTGGCCACATTTCCAGGTCGCTGACGGCAAGGGGGAGAAAAATAAATATCCGACCGAGTGAATGTCTCAAGTGCGGTTATGTGTTTAAAGACCGCAAGCGCTTTTCCCGTCCCGGCTGCTGTCCGAGCTGCCGAGAATCGCACATCATAAATCCATCTTTTAAGATAATTTAAGCTGGTTGAGAATATATACGCCGGCTGTTATTTATCGGGTAAGTGCCTTTTTAGCCGGTAGATGGATTTATTTCTTGTACCACTTGCCCTTGGCATCCTGCAACCATTCACCGGGTTGGGCTTTATTGGCAATTTGAACCGCTCGATGTTTGCCGACCACCGTATCCGTGGTTCCCTGCTGTTTGGCAATGGCCTTGTAAACCAGCTTGCGGTCCTTGTTTTCGGCCTTGATCACATCAGCCTTTTCTTTCTTTTTACCGACAAATTCCAGATATCCCTTATTATTCTCCCCGATTATGCCTTTGTCTTTAAGCGAGTTAATGACCGGCAAACGTTCGATCATTCGCTGCTTTATGGCTTTTGAAGATGAATAAGCGTTGGCGATCAAAATTCCGAGGATTAAAAACGGTAACATCATAATTATTGTTTTACGCTTCATTTTTTATATCTCCTTGTTTGATCAAATCAGCGTGGCTATCCTTTACTCGGTAGCAGTTGAATCGGGTTCAATTTTCTTTTCAGCATTATCGATATCACTAAAGAAGTCATCCAGAGCTCTATCAACTTTTACATTGACGTCAATGGTGATATGAATAGGTTTTACTTCCACGGGAGCCACCTCAATTTTGTGCTGGGTGCAGCCGTAAGAAAGCAGGAAAATAAGCGTTGCAGGCAAAATGAGCCTTGTTCTTATCATGACATTGCTCCTTGGAGTCTTAGTTGTGAATTTGTTGCTTTTCAGTGGTGGATCCAAGACATTTTATGAAATAAACTTTTTTGGTTCCGGCTCTGCCGGGTTTGATTATTCAGTCATCTTCAATAGATCTTTGTATCGCAGCATTTTGTTAAGCGGGAGTCGAAAGTTGACGTCGAGACGGATACCCTGAAATCTTGAGCCTTTGCCGGCCGCTTCGACTTTGACGAACCCGCCGATATCTTTCCGGTAAACAAACGGAAGCATCTTTGTGGGTTTGCCGTCCATCTGCATCTGTAGCAATAGATCTTCTCCTTCTGACGTTATATTCAGCTTGGCCCATGAATAATCATAGTCCTTTAATGCTTCTCTGGCAAGCTCCATTTGGACATATTGGGGTGTGTTCGGTGCAATGCCGGCTGTCAGAATATCGGTTCCTTTGAGGTGAATTTTACCCCCCCGCCCGGGTGTAGAAAAAAGAAAGCCATCATCAAAACGAATTTTACCATTCGCGTAGTATAGCGGTATTCGACCGTTAACGGTTCCTTCGCCTTTAGCGGCGGCCGCACCGAATTGCTCCAAAACCTGCGCGAGTTTTAGCCGGTCGCAATAAAAAGTAATGCGATAATTTTCCACACCGGGAGATATTCGCATCGATTGGGTTTCAACGTTGCCGTCACACCAGACAAAGTGTGTCTTTTCAATCAAAAAAGACCGTGGCGATTCGATCTGGAAATCAATTCTGCCCTCTTTTGCGACCAGATCGCCAAGTACAATTTTGGAAAACACCAGATGTTGCCCGGCTGCACTGCGTATCCTGGGCAATTCAGGGAGTGAGAGGGACATCTGAATTCCCTCAACTGCAAATTTCTTTTCCTTGATTCGCACGTTAGCGTTTTGCACCTGCAAATTCATGGAACCCTTGAAGCCGGAACTGTCCGCAGCCAGGACCCCGGTGAGCATCAGTTTTCCATTTATCTTGACACCCTTAGATCCCGGGAAAAAGTCACCAAGGTCAATTGCAGCTGCATGGCCCGGGCGAAGAAGTGTAAAATTCATGTTCATCACCGGATTTTTGACATCAAAAAGCTTGGTATTTCCGCTAAAATCCAGTGACATTTCAGGGAGAAGCCGGTTGATATGTCGGCCTTTGAACGCAAAACCGGCGGGAGTTTGTTGAATGTTGCCCTTAATTCCTCCAAAGTTCATGTGCTTGTAGTACAGGGCGGCAATCGAAATATTCCCATTTTTCTTCTGCCTCGCCGGGGGCCATTTTAATGGAATTGCACCCCGGGCACCGCTGATTTTAATACCTGTTTTCGGCATTGTAACACCGGTGCCTGCAAACTGCAGCAAACCCTCAAGTCCGATGGCGCCATTGATATTTGTTTTTACCCGACCGGACATAGTAACATCTTTTATGTTTATTCGGGTAGGTGTGAGCAGTATGCGAATATCCGGCGCTTGCAGCTTAAACGTTGTTTGCGGGAAACCTTTGCCGTTGTTGCCAAGATCCGCCGTGCCCTTTAAAACGATCTGGGGCAGGTGAATCGTCCCTGCCTGGGAAGCAATCATGACTTGCGGGATACTGATCGTATACGCCGTCGGCAGATCATCGAGTCTTCCTTTACCGAAAATATCAATTGCCGGTATCCCGGCTTTAATCTCATATTGGTCATACTTGAAGCGACCGGCCGAGTCTCCTGTTTGTTTGGGGGGAGTGCTCGTGATACTGAATTGCACGCTTTTACCCTGGCGATATTCAGCTGTAAAACTGCCGTGCAAAGGCGCCGTTTCAAGTACTTCAACCGGCAGCAGTTTATTTTTATGGACCGATGACGGCAGCAAAGCAACGCTGAATTCGCCTTTACTTTCAACCTGCTTTCCGTTTGCTCTGATCCTGCCCTGCCATCCGGAAAGCGTTAAGGGTAACGGCGAGGTTGCCGTTATGGCCGAGCCGTTTATTTTCCAATCGCCCGCATCGATTTTCGATAGATTGATTTTAAAAGGTAATTCCTTCTGGTCGGAGCTGCGGGCGTTTTGAAGTCGTAAATTTTTTAATCTGATTTTGTATTTTAGCAGTTCTGCCGAGGCATCGAGCGCTGAAATCTTAAAAGGCGCCAGCTGCAACTGTCCGGTCGCTTTCAAATTCAGTTTGCCGGAAAGCATGAAATCGGAAACCGTTGGCACCAGGTCGGAAAATCTGTTCAGGTCCAGCGAGTTTGCCGCTATCGTTAATTTGATTTGTTGCTGCCTTAAATCAATTTTCACTTCAGCATGAACCAATTCCCCCCGGGGATACATTGATACTGCGAGGTTCAAACGGTTGTAATCTTCCTTGTCAGGGGCAACATCGATTTCAAAGGGGATCCGGTACGTTTGGTCATCGGTTTTAAAAATGATTACAGCGTTTCGAATCTCAAGCTTCTCCAGAAAGATGAGAGGCAAACCGCTCTCTGATTCCGGTATGGATGGCCGATTAGACTGCATTTTTGTGAGAATTTCATCGAGATCGATTCCGCGCAGGGAAAGTTTTCCGTCTTTGAATTCGCTATAGAGTTCAAGTCCGTTTAAAGACATCCTTTCAATTTTTTGCTGATAAAGCGATTTAGGCGTATAGTCGATCTGTGCAGACCGGATTAAAAGTGCCGGCTTTTGCTCCGGTCCGATTCGCAAAGTGCCCAGATCTGCACCAAAGATGCCTATATGGCGAACCTTTAGGGCGAAGTCCGCAATTCCGGTTTCGGCAACAAGTTGGGGAATGACCCGGGACTCTAAATAGCGTGGAAGGAAGAAATATAATCCTACCCATAGACCGACCACAAACACGGCGAGCACAAGAAGAATTCGCACGGTAAGGGCTATTTTACGTTTTGACGACATGTTTGATTAGTTCTTACGGCGAGTTTTGAGGGACCGCTTTAGTGTCTTTGCAAAAATGCGCTGCGTGTCATGCCGGATCCCACGGAGTCGTTCAAAATAAGCTTGGCCTGTTTCAGCCGGTCAAGGTTTCTGTTAATCTTAAAGCCTTGAAGTGTGTCCGCCTCCAAAGCCCCGCGCTTTAGATCATAGGGCAGCCGTTGCATGCAGACCACCGAACAGTTCCCGCGTTCATGAACATTGGTGATCAATTTATCGGCGATTAAGTCGGCCACGGCTTTTTTTATCTGTGCCGGATCATGGTCCAGGACCTGCGCCAGAGTCAATGGAATCATGGCGAAGTTGGCCTGGTGCTCGATAAGAAGATCGATATCTTCCAGTTTGATAGCGTTTGGAGACAACAGCTTGTTCAAAAGGTTTTTTGCGCTCCGGGTGGCGTATAAAAAAACGCCCTTGCCGTCCATATCGCCAAAAATTTCATCTTTGTCGGCGACGGCCTGGATGT
>JAJRVC010000483.1 GCA_024277475.1 Deltaproteobacteria bacterium | reverse complement strand
CTACCGTTACCGCGAGGGCATGTTTGACGGGTGCAAATCTGATCGATGCCGGCGGCTTATGAATTGATATAAATCAGCGACCCCCAGCAGAGCTGGCCCGGCCCCTTCCAGGGGCCATCCTCATACCCATAGCTCTGCTGGTGGTCGCTGATTTGATTGCAGTAATTGACGAATTCAGGCCGGAAAACGGAAACGGTGAGATGGGTAATTTGCTGCTGGAAGTTAAAAATCTGAAAACCAGTTTTTTTACCGACGAAGGAGTCGCTCAGGCTGTTGATGGGGTCAGTTTTTCTGTCGATAAGGGAGAGATATTGGGAATTATAGGAGAATCCGGCTGCGGGAAAAGTGTCAGCGCTCTTTCCATTCTGCAATTGATACCCAGTCCCCCAGGTAAAATACTTGGCGGCAAGATACGGTTTGAAGGCCAAGATCTTCTGACGAAAAGCGCTTCTGCCATGAGGAAAATCAGAGGCAATGACATTGCCATGATTTTCCAGGAACCGATGACCTCATTGAACCCGGTATACACCATCGGCAACCAGATTAGTGAAAACATTATCTCTCATCATAATCCGGGCCGCAGGGCAGCCCGCAAACAGGCAATTGCAATGCTGGAGCGGGTGGGCATTTCATCGCCGGAAAAACGAATTGATGAATACCCTCATCAACTCAGCGGCGGCATGCGCCAAAGGGCCATGATCGCCATGGCCCTGTCCTGCCGTCCAAAATTGCTCATCGCCGATGAACCGACTACAGCACTGGACGTCACCATCCAAGCGCAGATTTTGGAGATCATTAAAAAATTGAGACAGGAATTCGGCATGGCGGTTATTATGATTACCCATGACCTGGGTATTATTGCCGAACTGGCTGATAAGGTCGCCGTTGTCTATGCCGGCAAGGTTGTTGAAACCGCCGATGTAAAATCAATATTCAAAGATCCGCGGCATCCGTACACCCGGGCCCTGTACAATTCCATCCCCCAACTGACAGACACCCGCAAGCAGCGGCTGGAGGTTATCCCCGGAGCAGTTCCGAATCCATTGAAATTCCCACGGGGGTGCAGATTTCATCCGCGCTGCAGATTTGCCATTGATCTTTGCAGCAACAAGGAGCCGCAACTGGAAGAAGTCCTAGACAATCATTCTGTCCGATGCTTTATTTATAGTAAAGACACATGCAAACACTTTCAATTGAAGGCCGCCTCGGCTGGTTCATCGCTTCTGTCTTGAAAGGAAGGTTTCATTTTGGAAGATGAGATTCTACTGAAAGTAAAAGAAATAAAAACGTATTTTCCGATTCGAAGCGGATTGCTGCGAAGAGTCACCGGGCATGTTAAGGCGGTAGATGGGGTCAGTTTCCAAATTAAAAGAGGTGAAGTTTTAGGGCTGGTTGGAGAATCCGGCTGCGGAAAAACTACCCTCGGCAAATCGATCCTGAGGCTCATCGAGCCGACTTCCGGTGAAGTATGGTTAGAAGACCGCAATATCCTTAAGCTCAAAAAAACTGAGATGCGGGCCACAAAACGGGAGATGCAGATTATATTTCAGGATCCCTACGCATCTCTGGACCCCCGAATGACGGTCAGAGACATCATTGCCGAACCGATGATCATTCACAAAATGGCTGAAGGAAATAAAATCAAACAGCAGGTCGGCAGACTGTTGGAAACGGTGGGATTAGAACCTCAATACGCAAGCAGATACCCTCATGAGTTCAGCGGGGGACAAAGACAACGAATCGGGATCGCGCGTGCGCTTTCATTGAATCCGAAACTGATTATTGGGGATGAACCGGTTTCAGCCCTGGATGTCTCCATCCAGGCCCAGATCATCAATCTTTTGCAAGACCTGAAAGCGGAATTCGGATTTACGTATCTTTTTATCGCTCATGATCTGAGCGTGATCAGGCATATTGCCGACCGGGTTGCCGTAATGTACCTTGGCCGGGTCGTCGAACTGGCGGAAACCGACACCCTGTTCGGGTGTCCTCTGCATCCGTACACCCAGGCGTTACTTTCCGCAGTGCCGATTCCTGACCCGGAGCACGACAGCCAGCGGATTGTGTTGGAGGGCGATGTGCCCAGCCCGATTGATCCACCCGAAGGATGCCATTTCAGCTCTCGTTGCCGCTATGCCTGGACGGTATGCAGCGAAGCCGCTCCGGTGTTGTCTGAAATTGAAAACGGACATTTTGCGGCTTGCCATTTAGCCGCTTAATAAACCTGCAATCTGTCAGTCAGGCTTGCGGCGCCCTGATTACTTGCGCTTCAACCGTGGATCTAGCGCATCGCGCAGACCGTCTCCCAGGAAATTGAACCCAAGAACGACCAGCATCAGGACCAGGCCCGGAAAAGCAGTGATCCACCAGGCCGAGGTCAAGTAATTCCGACCGTCGGCAATGATGCTGCCCCACTCCGGAGTCGGCGGCTTAATTCCAACGCCGATAAAACTCAAGCTGGCCGAAAATATAATTGCCCAGGGAATCTCCAGCGTGCTGAAGACGATGGCAATGGAGACGGTATTGGGTAGAATGTGCTTCCAAAGAATGCGAAAATTGGAAGCACCAATAGCCCGGGCCGCCTCGATATAGGCCCGTTGTTTTTCAGCCAATGCCTGTCCCCGCATGAGACGGGCAAAATGTGCCCAACTGATGACCACCATCGTGAAAATAATCGGAACCAGCCCACCTCCAAAGCTTCCGGCAATGAGAATAGCCAGCACCATGGGCGGAATGGAAAGCATCGTATCTACGATACGCATGAGGAAATTGTCGATAATACCGCCGAAAAAACCGGAAATTGTTCCCAACACCACACCGATGATCCCTTCCAGAAACACCACACCGAAGCCGATGAAAAATGCGAATCTAGCCCCGCTGACCACTCGGCTGAAAACATCTCGACCCATCTGGTCGGTGCCCATCAAATGAAGGGACGAGGGCGGCTTCAAAAGTGCCCGATAATTCTGTTTTATCGGATTATAGGGTGCGATCCACTGCCCGAAGGCGGCCATAGCCAGGAATATAATGACAATGATTGCGCCGATAATCGCCAAACGATTTTTGCGGAACACCTTATACCAGAGTTTAAAAGTCATGGTGTAATAGTCTATAGAAATAGCTGTTATTTGCCTATTTTAACCGAATGCGCGGATCAGCCAGGGAATATCCGATATCGGCAAGATAATTTCCAAAAATTACCACCAGCGTATAAATCATGGCCGTTGCCTGAACTAATGGATAGTCCCGCTCGAAAATTGCAGTTGTGAGCATTCGGCCCATCCCGGGCCAGGAGAATACGGTTTCGATAATCACGGAGCCGCCAAACAGCCACGGCAGCTGAAGCCCCAACAGGGTAATCATCGGGATCACTGCGTTTCGCAAGGCATGTTTCAAGATGACCCGCCACTCACTGATCCCCTTACTACGGGCGGTGGTGATATAGTCCTGCAGCAGGACATCGAGCATGCTTGACCGGGTAATTCGCGTGAATGTGCCCGCCTGGGGGAGGCCCAGCGTCAACGCCGGCAGAATTAAGTGTAAAAGCCCATCTGCGGTCCATAGGGGGCCTCCGCTACCGGAGATCGGCAGCCATGGGATGCGGACGGCAAGCAAAAACATCAGCATCAGGCCCAGCCAGAATGCCGGCATGGAGAGCCAGAAAAGGGCCATAACCGTCACCAGGTTGTCCACCTTGCTGTACTGACGGACAGCAGAAATGATACCGGCTGTAGTCGCAACCATAATGTTGATCAAGAGGGCCGCCAACGTCAGTTCCAGGGTACGGCCAAGGCGTTCTCCCACCAGCTGCAGTGTAGGCGCATGACTGGCGATGGATTTCCCCAGATCCCCCTGCAGGGCCTTACTCAGCCAGATTCCGTACTGAACGATGATGGGCTTGTTCAGCCCGAGATTCTCACGCAGGGCTTCGACCTTTTCCTGGGAGGCTAAAGGCCCGAGGATCTGCCGGGCGGGATCTCCCGGTGCCAACCGCATGCTAAAAAAGACAATCAGCGATACTCCAAAAAGGACCGGTATCATCGCTAAAGTGCGGCGGATAAAATAGTTAAGCAATTTGGACCTCCAACCGCTTAAAAAACGGGAAGAGCGAAAACGCTGTTTTCACCCTTCCCTGTTTAAGACCGAGAAAACCGAATCAAGGTTTACTTGACAATCTCATAAAAAGTCAAAATTTTTGAATTACAATCTTATAACCAACTGCAATTATTAGGTATAAATTTTATTTTTTGTGCCTTTTTGCGGCCACATCCTACTGGGTTACATAGAGTTCCAGCGCGACCGCTAAATCGAGCCACCACGGATGGCGGTTCAGCTGATCCAGCCCTCCCACCCGCTTTTTGGCTGCGATGCTGTCCGAACGAATTACCATGGGGATTACAATCTGGTCATCAATGATGGTACGTTGAATCGTGGCCGCTGCCGCATTTCGTTTTTCGGCAGTGTTACCGGTACGGACGGTTTCCAGAGCTTCGTCTATCACGGTGCTTCTATACCGCCCGTAATTTGGATTGGGAATCGAGTCACTGCCGGCAATCAGATCCAGGGTGACTTCGCCCACGTTGTATGCCCAGCCGGAAACTGCGAAATCGAACTGTCCGGCCTCGAGCCGGGCACTGGCAGCAGCAGCATCAAATATTTCTAAATTGACTTCAATGCCGACTTCCGCCAACATTGCCGTGACGACTTCGGCCGGCAGTTTGTAACGCGGAACATTTATAGCAACAAGATTCAGGCTGAGTTTTTTACCATTTTTTTCCCGAACGGTTTTGCCGGCGGGCTGAATCCATCCGGCCTGGTCCAGAAGTGCCTTGGATTTTTTCGGATCGTAGGTGAGAATTGATCGGCCGTATTCCTTACTGCCCGCCCAGAAGCCGGTAGCACCAGGCGGTAACAAACCGTAGGCGGCTTCGCCAAAGCCGTGAAATGTTGCATCCAGGACGGCCTTGCGATCAATGGCATGGTTGATGGCTTCCCGTATCCGTTTGTCCTGCATGATGGGCTTTTCCATATTACAGAAGATATAAACCACTCGCAGGGAAGGTGTGAGAATAGTCGTGATATTTTTATCCTTTTGCAGTTCAGGTAACATATTTTCAGGGACCGTCCGGATTAGATCGACCTTGCCGTGGCGAAGTTCGGCAACCCGGGTGATAGGTTCGGGTACGATGCGAAAGATGATCTCATCCGGATAGCCCGGGCCTTGATTAGTCAGAAAATTGGGGCCATGGCGATAATCAGGGTTTCGTTTTAACACAATTCGATCTCCACGCACCCACTTATCGAACATGTAAGGACCCGTCCCCACTAAAGCATCGAACCCATACCTTTCCCCGTATTTCTTTAAAGCCGCCGGGGACTGGATGATATTCCACGGGTCGGCCAGATAGGTCAGCAGCATGGGAAAGGGTTTGTCCAAAACAAAGTCGACGCTGTATTCTCCAGTAACCTCGATTTTTTTAACCGACTTAAACGAATCTCCTGAAAAAGATTTGGGAATGAACCAGTCCCAGAAGTATTCTTTGAAGGTCTGGGCGTTAAACGGGGTCCCGTCATGAAATTTAATTCCCTCCTTGAGTTTGAACGACCATGTAAGTTGATCATCCGAAACCGACCAGGATTTTGCCAGAAGTGGCTGGACCTTCAGGTCTTTGTCGAAAACGACCAGCGTTTCGCACGTCATGCCCAGGACCCTGAGAGGTTCGGCCAATGAGGATTTGAAAACGTCAAGCGTGTCCAGCTTTTCTTTCAACGCCATCGTCAGGACGCCTCCGCTCTTAGCGGGTGTATTTTTGGCAACCGCCAAATTTAACCCGCCCAGAACCATTAAAGACAACAAAAGACCTACCACGATACTCTTTTTTCTCATCATTGTTAACCTCCTTTTTTAATTAACTAAATTGTTACGACTACGGCAGTGCGCCTTGCCGGGTACAATAACAATTTCCAGCAAGATTGCGCAAATGCAACTGGATCCTTTCTTAAGACGGCCACAGGTCGAAGGGTTATCCGATTTTTATCGTATCAATCTGTTTGCCGCCCATCACAACCCTTCGGATTTTCTGCGTTGCCGCGATATCTTTCAGTGGATCTTTTTCAAGAACTAAAAAATTCGCCTGCAGGCCATCCTCCAAGCTTCCCCAGGATTTTGATTCATTGAACCACTCGGCCGGTGCCCGGCAGGCTTGACGCAGTATGACCGACGGCTTAAGCCCGGCTTCAGCCAAAAGCACCAGTTCACGGTGCAGGCTTGCGCCGGGCAGGATGTAAGGATTTGGCGCATCGGTTCCGACCCCGATTTTGCCACCGGCTTGAGCAAAGCGCTGAACGAACATTTTCATTTTTTCAAACGCCTCCAGGGCGATCTCAAAATGCTCGGGTTCAAATCCCCGCTGCTCTCTTGCATCTTCCCACTCTCCAAGGAGCCTGTCCTCGATCAACTCGAGATATGGATTGGCCGTAACGAATGGCTCGTTTGCACGGGCAACACTTTCATAAATAGCGAGGGTTGGAACAAATACGGTACCGGATGAAATCAGTTGCGAAATCAATGAATCGGTTTCCGCAGCATCCAGGTGAACATGATCATGCCAGGCCTGGAAAGGGCCGAAGTAGTGCCAGAAACCGTCTTCTTCCCGCAGCGTGCCGTCCGCAACCAGATCCCGGCTCAGGGTGACCACATGTTCGACACTGCCGATACCCATTTGAATCGCTTCTGAAACCTTTACTTTATCCCCAAGGTGTCCTGAAGACAGCAGCCCCTGTTCGCGGCATAGCTGCAAACCATGTGCAAGAAGGTTGCGAGAGAGTTTGTGGTAAAATTTAACCCCGGAAAGGCCCAGGGCCTTGCAACGTTTTACATGGGACGTAACGGCCTGGGTGGTTTCCGGGATGACGCTGATATCGGGCCAGCGTGGCTGGGGGCCATCGACAAGTTCGCCGTAAGAGTAGATATCAGGTCCCAGCCGCTGCCCGTTTTTAATCTGTGAGGAAATCTTCAGGGTGGCATCGGCGTTGCTTCCCAGGTCACGGACGCCCGCAACTCCAAATCCGGCATACAACTCCATTTCGTTGGAAACCCAGGGGCCGGTAACATGTATGTGGAAATCAAAAAGGCCGGGGATAACATAACCGCCATTAAGATCGATCATTTCCGAATTCTCGCAAGGATGAAACTTTTCGACAGGACCGATATAGATAATTTTTTCGCCCCTGGTCACCATGATCATGTCAATCCGGTAACCCTCAAATGAAGGGCTCATGATGTGACCGTTCGAATATACTTTTTCGGGTTCCTGATTCACGTGCCTGCCATACTTTTTTGTTTGGAAATTCTGCTGTTTCCCATGTCCAGGGAGTATTTTCTGATAAGATCGATGATTTGCTGGTTGTGATCTTCCAAGAGTTCGGCCGCTTTCATTTTATCTCTTTTTCTAATGGCCTCATAAATGATTCCAAATTCTTCGGCATCACGTAATTCCCAGGTGGAAGCTGGTATTGTTGCGTTACAAAACCGGAGACAACGTGCGTGGAGGTTAACCAGTATGCCTTCGAGAACCGGATTTCGACTTGCTCGCCAAATCGCTTCATGAAACCGGAAATCACAGTCAAACATTTTTCTTATGCTGCCTTTTTTAAATCCCTGAACAGCTTCGCAGGACAGCCTCTGCAGGTCCCTCAGCTCGTCTTCGGTTATGCGCTGAACCGCCAGCAGGCCCGCCAACGGTTCCAGATGAATTTTCACCTCATAAGTGCTTCTCAATTCATTGGTGTCGATATGAGTGACATAGGTCCCGAATCTGGCAATAGATCGGACCAAATTCATGTCCTCCAACTTGAGGATAGCCTCACGCAAAGGGGTGCGGCTCACTTTAAATTCTCCACATAGCTCCTTTTCTGAAAGCACGGTTTCAGGTGGATATTCTAAGTAGACTATTCGATCCCTAAGCGTAATAAATATCTCATGACTTAGCTTGTTTTTATTATAATATAGTGATTTTATTGTAGTATACCTCAATTAGTATTAGTTACTCTACAGGATAGAATCTATGATAACTAATAGATGAATGAGCATTTTGTCAAGAAGAAAATAAGGCCATTGAAAATTTCAATATTTGCCTTGACAAGCTAAACATTCAACTGATATTAGCTAAAACATAACTATATAAGCCTAATGTGTATGTTTATAAATATATTATAATTAAATCAATGACTTCAAGTAAAAATAAGCTGAGCCATGATATTTTTCTGACATTAAGAGACCGTATTGTTTATCTTGACTATCCGCCGGAGACCGTGTTGTCTGAGAAAGAACTTTGCGAGGAATTCCGCGTCAGTCGAACACCGTTGAGAGAAGCAATCCTGCGGCTTGAAGAAATGAATCTCGTCAGGTCTATCCCCAGATACGGGACCTATGTAACTCACATAAATGTTCTTGAAATACGCAATACTTATGACGTTAAGATTCATTTAGAGACATTGGCGGGGATTCTTTCGGCCAGACGGATAAGCCCTGATGGGGTAAAAAGACTGGAAGAATTAACCGATGATTTGATTGAGGCAACCAGAGAGCGAAACATCAGGAAAATGTTTGATTGTGACTTTAAATTTCATGAAAGCATTTGGAGATCAACCAGGAATCAGGTACTGGAAAAGATGCTAAATAATATCCATGCTTGCTGCCTGCGGTTTTGTATGGTGACCATCCCTCAGTCCGATTGGAGTATGGAAAATGCCGACGAACTTCGCTCTATCTACAAAGCCATTAGAGACAGGGATGAGGTAAAATCGGCGGACCTTTTGACTTTGCACAATCGCCGTTTCATCAATCTTATCAAAACCAGTTCTTTCGAAACCGACAAGCCCTCTGTGGGCATTATGAGATAAAACTGGAGGGACGTTCAAGTAAAAGATAACATTTTGCACTGTTTTAAAATAATAATACCTGTACGTCAGGTTCCCGTAGATTGGTCTGCTTAAAATAACCGCTATTTTCGAGTTTCCTGAGATCAGCTTTTTCTAATATAGTGTCAAATAATTTTAAGGAGTAAAACATGGTTGCTATTGAACTTGAAGGCGTCACTGTTCGTAGAGTCGGAGGTGAAAATTTCACAAGGGAAGATTTGATGGAAATGGACCCGGTATGTCTTCGGGCTCTATTTCGGGAACGTGTCCATCATAGCATTGAAGTAGAGCTGTATCCCATTTTACTCGGTCGTAAAAAAATGCCCAAAAAGTTTGGTTTCCAGGCCGAACTCCTCCTGGATGTTTGGAGATCCCGGGGATTTGCCGAAGATTACGAGGACTTACAATGGTGCAAACAATACATTGATGTGGCTGCTAAAATGAGGGCGGGCGAACCGGTCGAAATGGAAGATTCGTTACCTGAACCTTTTAATGCGGAAGAGATGGCTGTGGTCCGCAAGCTGATCTGGGAACGCCGGTCGGTACGAGATTGGGCGAATGACAAACCGGTTGATGACCATTTGGTTGAGCAAATCCTTGAGGCCGGTCGGGCCGCACCTAACGGCTGCAATATGAATGTGGTCCGATTTATCGTTATCAGGGATCGTAAAGAAGCTAAAATGGTTTGGAGCGACATACCTACACCGATGAATCAATGCGTCCTGATTGTTATATGCTATGATGCAAGAGTCTACCAAACGGTGGGCCACGACAAGCTGGTGCCTCATAACCAGGTTTTCGATTGTGCGGCTGCGTGCGACCACATGTGTCTTATGGCCCACGCTTTGGGCTTGGGTGCCGTCTGGCTGACCTGCACGGACAAGACCGCAAAAAATTTCCAGACAAAATATGGCCTGCCGGACTATATCGTACCTGCCCTGCACATTGCTGTGGGCTGGACGGCCGTTGGATCCATCAAATCACAGCGTATGCCCCTGTCCGAGATGATTATCAGTAAAAAAAAATAATGTGACCCTCAACCGAAGGAAGGGGCTGGAAGTATTTTATCCGGCTATTTCCGCAGATACCTATAGGAGTATGGCCGTTGAAGAACCAAGAAAAAAAGATAACCACGGATGAAGCTGCGGCCCAGATCAAGCTCGCACTTCGCCGGGCAGCACTCATGTATCACCATTTTGCGCATACCCTGATCAGGGAATTGGGTGAGGAGCGTGGTCGGAAATTGATCGGCAAAGCGATTGAATCCTATGGTTCGCATGTGGGCTGCCAGGCCCGCCAAAAAGCCCTGGACCGAAAACTTGATTTGGAACCGGAAAATTTCGAATCGGATTTGCCCCAATATGTCTGGCAGACGGAAGATATCGTTGTGGATGGAGAAACGCGATCAATAGTCCATTTCTGCCCTTTGGCCGCAGAGTGGCTGGCCCTCGGGGATGCTGAAACGGCTCGATTGTATTGTTTCGTCGATCAGGCCAAAATGAAAGCATTTAATCCGGATTATGAATATATTCACCTGAAAAATATTCTTAGCGGGGATCCCGTTTGCGAGCTGGTCATCAGGCCGGTGGAAAAACCCGAAAACTTCTCCAGGGATTGACCCCGTCGCTTTTATATTGAGGAATCAGCCTGATGATGCGGCTGAAATGTAATTTTTCCGAAGGTGGCAGGAAAGGACGAACAAGAAAGTGACCTATGGTCTGAGGCACCCGTTTTGCTCAGCGATCAAATGTGCTTATTGATCTGTTAAGGCGGATATACAGATGCGGATCTACTATCTGCCTATATCTACAAAGTGCCGGAAGGGGGTGAAACCGCTAAACCCCGGAGAATCAAACAGAGCCGGCTTAATCATTTTCACAACCGGCGGGCATCACAAAAGGAGGGATAAATGAAAAAAAATGAAAAAAAACATCTCATGAACCGACGCACTTTTGTCAAGTATTGCGGTGTAACTGGAGCGGCTACGCTAATTTCGCCGCAGCTACTGTTGCGCAAGGCCACGGCGGCGGGTAGCAAGGAGATCGTCTTTATTTCCGAAGAATCCAGCCCCAAAGCCATCGCAGTGTACGAGAAAATCAATGCGGACTTTTCTAAAGAAACGGGCGTTAAAGTGGTGATGGAATATCCCGGCTTCAAGAACATCGCCAAAAGGGTGGCCACCTTGATTGCCAGCGGCAAGCCGGCCGAAATCGTCTGGTACGGTGCCGGCCAGGCGATGGACGTAGCGCTGGCAGGCCAACTTGCAGACGTGGGTGACGTCATAAAGGAAGTTGGAGGTATTTCGGACAATTTACGCATGATCG
>JAJRVC010000482.1 GCA_024277475.1 Deltaproteobacteria bacterium | reverse complement strand
TAACACTGGGGGGTGTCTATGCGCTGATTGCCATCGGCTACACCATGGTCTACGGTATCCTGGGCATGCTCAACTTTGCCCATGGCGAGATCTATATGATCGGCGGTTTTACCGGGTGGTGGGTGCTACACCTTTTATCCCGCAACAACCAAGTGGTCATGAACGCGGCCCTGGTTGTATCGCTGATGATCGTGCTGGCCATGGGCGTCTCCGGCCTGGTGGGTCTTATGACGGAACGCTTTGCTTATCGGCCGTTGCGCAATGCCCCCCGTATGAATTTACTGCTCAGCGCCCTGGGGGTTTCCATTTTTCTGCAAAACCTCGTATTGACTTACCAGGGCGCCAAAGTTCGGGTGTTTCACATTGCTTCTCTGATTCCTGAAAACATCCGCGTATTTCACATCGGCTCCACTGTTTTTTCGTTCATGCGGGTTCTGGTCATTGCCGTCACCTTTCTGCTCATGGGACTTCTGACGATATTGATCAAAAAAACCAAAGTCGGCAAGGCCATGCGTGCCACGGCCCAGGATATCGAGGCGGCTGCCTTTATGGGAATAGACGTGGACAGGATTGTCGTTGTCGTCTTTCTGATCGGTTCCGCCCTGGGAGGCGCAGCCGGAGTGCTTGTGGGTCTGCTGTTCACCCAGGTGGATTATTATGTTGGATTCCAGGCAGGACTGAAAGGCTTTACGGCCGCAGTTCTGGGAGGCATCGGCAGTATACAGGGTGCCATGGTCGGCGGTATCCTGCTGGGCCTGATCGAATCGTTAGCCGTCATGTTCCTGCCTTCGGCCTACAAGGACGTTGTCGCTTTCGTGATTTTAATCGCTATACTCATTATTCGGCCCCGGGGCCTGATGGGTGAAAAAATCCCGGAAAAAGTATAGCGAATTGGGAATGACTTGAAGTCGGAAAAAAAAGGAGAAAATCCTTTTTTCAATCGGAAATTTCTAAATACCTTAATCTCTGTATCATTGATCCGTTTTTATCGGTGAAAATCTGTGTCCAAAATTTTAAATGAGTTTTGATGAGTAACCAATCAAATACCGCAACAGCCAGTGATTCCAGCGCAGTTTCCTGGAGCAAGCCCAATCGGTTGGTGTTTTATGGAGTTATTGCTGTTATTTTGATTGTCGCACCGCATGTCATGCCGAATAGCTACTGGCTGCGGATATTTACCATGACCGGACTGTGGATCATGCTGGCCCTCGGGCTGAATGTGGTCGCGGGGTTCGCCGGTCTGCTGGATCTATCCTATGTGGCCTTTTTAGGCATCGGAGCATATTCTTTTGCCCTGTTATCTTCCAACCAGTTTGACATTCACCTGCCCTTTGTGCTGGTTTTGCCGCTAGCTGCAGTTTTCACCATGGCAATCGGCATCGCCCTGGGATCAACCAGCATACGGCTAAAGGGAGATTACCTGGCCATTGTCACCCTGGCCTTCGCCCAGATCTTTAAATTGTTGTTGCAAAACCTTGACACTCCGGTGGATATCACCGGCGGTGTCAACGGTATCTATAGTTTTGACCCCATTAATATTTTCGGATTCAGGATCGTTACGCCCATCGCCTACGCCTATCTAATCTGGATCTTTGCAGCCATTGCCACCGTAGAATCTCTCAGGATCAAACACTCCCGAATCGGTCGAGGTTGGGAGGCCATACGCGAGGATGAACTGGCAGCAAACGCGGTAGGCGTCAATACCACCGGGATGAAATTGATGGCCTTTGCCGGAGGCGCTTTTACCGCCGGAGCTGCCGGCGCTTTATTCGCCTCTTTTCAGGACTCGGTATTTCCCAACAATTTTGATTTCCAGCAACTGGTGATTGTCTACTGCATGGTGATACTGGGGGGGCTGGGAAACATTGCCGGGGTGATTGCGGGAGCGATCCTGCTTTCAATTCTGCCTGAATTCCTGCGAGAATACGGTGCGTATCGCATGATGTCCTATGGCCTGATATTAATTTTGCTGATGGCCCTCAGACCCCAGGGCATCGTGGGTGGAATTGGGTTTCTAACAAAAAAGAAGACCCGGCCCGATAAAGATAAAACCGGGCAGCTAAGGGCCTCAACGGAGCTGTACTATGCGCAACATGCCAAGCTTGCGGATGAACCTACCACCACAATCCAACCTGCTTATACCAGAAGCAATCGCATCCTGCTCGAATTAAAACACATCACCCAGGATTTTGGCGGTCTTAAAGCAGTTGACAATTTGAGCTTTACATTGCGCGAAAGAGAAATTTTAAGCATCATCGGACCCAATGGCGCCGGTAAAACAACGCTGTTCAACCTTATCTCCGGCATTTATCCTCCCAGTGCCGGTTCGGTCTCTTTTGAAGGCAACGACATCACGGGATTAAAGCCTCACAAAGTAGTAAAAACCGGTATTGCCCGTACCTTTCAGAATCTGCGCCTCTTCAATAAAATGAGTGTCCTTGACAACGCCAGGGTCGGCCGGTTTTGCCGAACCGACGCCGGGCCAATAGCTGTGCTGGTGCATCTGCCCCGGCACAAACAGGAAGAGGCCAAAACCGAGCAGAAAGCCAAAGAAATTCTGGCGCTTTTCGGAGCCCGACTGACCGGCTACCGCTTTGACCAGCAGGCCATGTTTTTGTCATATGCCAACCGCAGACGACTTGAAATCGCCCGGGCCTTGGCAACCGATGCAAAACTGCTGCTGCTTGATGAACCCTCGGCCGGAATGAACCCCCAGGAAACCATCGAAATTACGGATTTCATCAAAGCACTGCGGGATAAATTCGGTTATACGATTCTTGTGATTGAGCACAAACTTAATGTAGTGCGTACCATCTCAGATCGGGTCATCGCGCTGGATCATGGTGTAAAAATCGCAGAAGGCAGCTATCGTGAAGTGGCCTGCAGCGAGCAGGTGATCGAAGCGTATTTGGGTAGGAAGCGGCAACAAACCTGCTGACGAAACCGAGACATAGCTTTATGTAGTTAAAAACTTGAGGTAATGAAAGCACTCCCGCTTCCTGTATGTTGTCCGTGGTTAGTTGTCAGTTGTCTGTTGTCAAAAAAAATGAATTCAGGTCTTAGTTTTATAGTTCTAAAGATAAAGCAAGATTCGTAAGATTGGAGGGAATATGATTGCAATTGCCTAAAC
>JAJRVC010000481.1 GCA_024277475.1 Deltaproteobacteria bacterium | reverse complement strand
TGTTCTGCTACGTGATAATAAAGAAAGGATAATGGCATGCAAACAGCAACAGATCAACAGAGGTTCTGTGGTCGGGAATTTAGCGCACAAGAGGTGTCGCTGATCCAAGAGGTTGTAGAGACCTGCGCCGGGATCAGTCGGCTGGAGCTGGCCCACACGGTATGCGAACTGTTGGAGTGGAAACGTCCAGGCGGTGGGCTCAAGGCTCGGGAGTGCCGGGACCTTCTGGAGCGCTTGGAGAGTCAGGGGGTTTTGACGCTTCCGGAAAAAAAGTCGTGTGGATCGAGCAAACCTAGGAAGCTCATTGCACCCGCTGAACAGGGGCAAGTTCATAGCCAGCTTACCGGCAGTGTGGAGGAGTTTGCCCCCTTGGATGTAGAGCTGGTTAAAAACGGGCCGCAGCGGCAGCTGTTTCGGGAGCTTTTGAGTCGTTACCACTACCTGGGCTACGCGATGCCCTATGGTGCGAGACTTCAGTATTTGGTTTACGTAAGTCGACCCCGGCGCGAAGTGGTCGGGTGCGTGCAGTTTTCCAGCCCTGCCTGGCGGATGAAGGTTCGGGATCAATGGATCGGCTGGGACGATGCGACCCGCAGCCTGCGGCTGCAGCACATCGTCAACAACAGTCGTCTGCTGGTGGTAGCGCGCATCCGCAACCTGGCCAGCATGGCGCTGTCGCGTGTTGTTAAGCGGCTGCGCGTCGACTGGGTGCGGCAATACGGGGTGGATCCCTGGCTGTTGGAGACCCTGGTGGATCGTCAGCGGTTTTACGGGGGGTGTTATCGTGCGGCCAACTGGACGGTACTGGGAGAAACCAGTGGCCGTGGACGCATGGACCGGGCCAATAAGCGTCATGGAGCCCAGGTGAAAACCATACTGGTTTATCCGCTGGTTAAAGATGCCAGACGCAGGCTCACGCGTGGAGGGTGACAGACGGTGACGGCACTGGCCGGACTGTCGACCCTGGAACAGTCCTACGATCAGGCGCGAGAAGAATTTGAGCATTTTGAAGATTACCTTGACTCTAAGGAGACTTCTGCGATGACCCACATTGATGCCGCTAGGGCGTTTCACCCCGCCCCCCGGGCCGGAGTTGGAAAACTGGGTCCGGCATCGTCTGCTTGAAACGCTTTGGGGAAAGGAACCATCAGGCTTACTACGCCGGTGGCATCGTACCCCCTACTAGTGCTCCTCTTTCTACTGTCAATTGCGATCATCTGAAAGTAATCAAATAAGATAATTTGTCTGCTATGAAGTAATATAAACTGCCGCTAACTGTTAACAAAGGTCGTCGTAAAAGAGCCGCACCCAAATAAATTTCAAGTTTCAACCAAAATCAATGTATCATTCCGTAAATACCTTAAAATAAAATAGCTGAAAACTATAAATAGGGGTGTGGAAAGTGGGGTTCATAGAGGAGAACCCGCACATCAGT
Organism: Deltaproteobacteria bacterium; assembly: GCA_024277475.1. Next base: position 3,384 of record JAJRVC010000481.1, on the reverse strand, counting down.
CAGGCCCTGGAAGGCCTCCTCGATTTTCGCCCGCACATCCGCCCAACGCAAACCGCCAAGGCCGCAGCCGAGAGGGGGGATGGCAATGGAATGGATGTCTCTTTTACGCACCTCTTCAACCAAGGCCTGCAGTCCGGCTTCAATGTCCTCCATCCTGCTATTGCCTTTCCAGTGGCGTTTGGTGGGAAAGTTGATCACATAACGCGGGTTGTGGAGAAGGTTAAGCTCATAGATGAACATCCTGCCCGGCTGCAGTTCCTTCTTGTTGCATACCGCCTTATAGCGCTTGAAATTTTCAGGAAAAACCTTCTTGAACTGGAGAGCCAGTCCCCGCCCCATCACTCCGACACAGTTTACGGTGTTGACCAAGGCCTCGGTATTGGCTCGTAGGATATCACCTTGTTTCAGTTCAATCATGAGTTATCTCTTTCGTGGTCAATAGCAACATACCCTTACGAGTGCCACAATGATACGATGTCAATCAAGTACCCGTCAAGTATAATAATAAATGGAAACATATAGAAATTATATAAAATATATTTTTGGTATCGAAATTCCGGTTCCAGTCAAGTGCTCGTCAATTAACCTCCTGACCTTTTCTGTTTGAGCACGCAAATGAACCATGATCAGCCATAACTGTGTTCCGGTGGGACCACCAGGGAACATATTTCATCCGCTTGGGCGCAGCGGTAGCATCATATGGCACAATGTCACGGGTTTCAGATTAGGCGTGAGGCCATTGAGCGGTTTTTCCCCCCAATCCCGGAGCGATCTCGAAGCGAGGTGTTTGTCAGAAAATCACGCTGCACTTATTTCAGGTAGGCATGCAGATAGCAGGCACATTATAGGTGCAGGGGACCAAGGTAGAACACCGGCGATTAGGACATAAGCTTAAAAACACGGCCGTTTTTCGGCAGAATCCGGCTGCGCCGGTTCGCTGGAATCACGGTCCCGGCCTGGTGGCAATTGACAAATAGCTGAAAAAAGGGCTAAGAACAGAGCGATAATAATTTTCTTGACCCCAAAATAGTACAAAAAGCCGACACATTCGGCAAACATGATATTTTTGCCGGGATACGACGAACGTATCCTGGCCGATATTTTAGATGAACCTTTTACTGAGACAGGAGCTGATTCATGAAGATATACAAGACCATTTTAATTGAAAAACAGGGGCCGGTCGGCATCATCACCTTTAACCGGCCCGAAAAATTAAATGCGATGAACCTGGAAATGAAAAATGAAATATTCGATGCTTTGTCCGAAATGGAAGTAGACGATGATATTAAGGTTGTGATCCTGGCCGGCGCTGGTCGGGCGTTCTCGTCCGGTCATGATAACGACGACCCGCTGGAGAACATGCTGGAATTCGCAAGCCTGAAAGAAGAAGAACTCTTGTTTACCCTTGACAAACCGACCATTGCCGCCATTCACGGATATACTTTGGGGGATGCTATGCAGCAGGCCCTGTTGTGCGATATCATTATTGCCGCGAAAGATGCGATCCTTGGATTCATAGGGCCTAAAGTGGGCGCTTTGTGCTATGGGGCGTTTACAGTATTGCCTGCTATAGTAGGTCGGCACAAGGCCAACGAGCTGCTTTTCACATGCGACCAGATCAGCGCGCAGGAGGCTTACCGTATCGGTTTGGTGAATAAAGTGGTGCCTCAAGATGAACTCATGGCGGCTGCCGTTGAAATGGCCCAAAAAATCGCCCGGTGGCCGTCAAGCTCCATCAAATATACTAAACGGGCAATGCGTATGCCGGTGGCAAGCAAGATACATAAGGATGCTCTGGATCAGGGATGGCGCGCGATTCTGGGTGCCATGGCTGATCAATAATCCACTTGGCTAAAGGCATCATGAACAATAGATTCAGCTTATGACTTGGCCCCCGCAGAGGGTACGTACCACTTCAATGTCTCTAATTTCATTTATCGGAACCGAAACAGGATTTTTGCTCAAAATAACCATGTCCGCCCTTTTACCGGCGCTAAGGCTGCCTTTAACCTTTTCTTCAAACTGGGCGTAAGCGGCATCGATCGTGAACATGCGGATAGCCTCTTCAGGTGTCACCGACTGCCGGGTTTCAAAACCTTCCCTGGTAACGCAGCACTGGATTGAATGCAAAATATCCATTGCTTCGATGGGGGCGTCCGAGGAACAGGCCACTTTCACCCCCGCATCCAGCAATGACCGCAAAGGGTAAGCCCATTTAATTCTTTCCGGTCCCAATATTTTTTCCAGCCACCCTTTTTCTGAATGAATGAACAGGGGTTGTGTGGAGACGATCAGACCAAGCCGCGCTATGTCTTGAATCAAGTCCTCGCTCAGAAGGGAGGCGTGTTCTATCCTGTGCCGGTTGTCTTGCGAAGGATATTCTCTCTGCAGCCTTTCAAAAAGATCAAGGCAGGTTCTCGTGGAGGCATCGCCAATGGAGTGAATGGCTATTTGAAGACCTGCCCGCTGAGCGATTTGCATCCTGCGGTATATTTCCTTTTCAGCAAGCACGGGAAAACCGATTTTATCCGGCTGATCGCAAAAGGGTTTGGTTAAAAAGGCGGTACGGGAACCGAAAGTACCGTCGGCCCATATTTTCAGCGCTCCGATTCTGTGGCCCTTGCCGGGTTCGTGTTGATGAAGGCGTGATTTTCGAACGGCATCAACAGATGCGATATCTTTGGCTGCCAGTATACCATAAAGGTTGATGGTAATCTGGTCGAGCACCAATTCCATCAGCGGAACATCAAACACGCCCGTGGCGCCGGCCACCCCCTCTTCGTCGGTCTGAAGGATCATTCCGATGGAGGTTATGCCGGACGCGGCTATTTTATCGAATACCGAGACAGCCGATTGGGTAATCGTATCAAGATCGGGCATGGGCATGGTCTTGAGGAGAATTTTCGTTGCGTTTTCCCGGAAAGGGCCCGCAGGAAATCCGCCTGGCTCCCGATCAATTTTTCCGCCTTCCGGATCCTCTGTTTTGGCGGAAACGCCGCAAGCCTCGATGGCTTTGGTATTGGCAATAATCATGTGGCCGTCACACCTTACTATAATTGTCGCGCGGTCCGGGCAGGCGGTGTCCAGGATATGGCGGTCCGGCAGAATTGGCTCATCCATGGCCTGTTCATCAAACTGGAGTCCTAAAATCCAGTTTGATGATTTATCCTTTTCAGCAGAACGCTTTAGTATACCCTCCAGTTGCATAAAAACTGAAGTATTTTAAAAGAAAATACTTGCGGAGCCCCATGAATTGTGGTTTAAGCAGAATTAATGAAGTAATCCTAACCAAATCCAGGAGGCCACCGCAAGTGAAATCAAGTAAAGCACAAATTCAAGCAAAATACCACAAAATTCCGACTATTCGTTTTGAAGATCAAAAGT
>JAJRVC010000480.1 GCA_024277475.1 Deltaproteobacteria bacterium | reverse complement strand
GGCGACAGCCCCGCCGAGGGCTCATCCAAAATCAACAACCTCGGCTTCTTCATCATCACCATTGCCAATGCTAACTGGTGCTGCTCTCCCCCGCTCAGGTAAGAGGCTTCCAGGTTCAATCTACCGTTTTGGGACTTTTTAAAAAAGTCAAAATAAGACTTTACTTCTTCCTTTCGTTGGTTCAGTTCGGATTTGGGCAGCCCGATACCGGCAAAAGTGAGATTCTCCTCGACCGTTAAGTGAGGGAATATCCGCCCGCCCTGCAGGAAGAAAGTAATACCTTTATTAATTATCTCCCGGGTAGATTTTCCGTTCAATAATTCACCGTTAAAATAAATATTGCCGGAGATATAGGGCAGCATATTCACAATTGCTTTTGCCAGGGTAGATTTTCCGGCGCCATTTTGCCCTACAATAGCCACCACCTCGTTTTCGCTAACAGTCAGGTTTACACCTTTCAGGATGGGGTTGTGCTTTTGGTAACCGGCGGTTATGTTTTCGAGTTTTAGCATGGTTTTGCCACAGAGTTACACTGACCAATTTTAGTAGATTCTTCTTTTAAATTCCAGTTTTTCGCCAAAATTAACCAGGAGGCCAATCTTCATCTTTGTAGCCTTTAAGTAATTGATAAGTTGAGCCTCATGTTGATTATTTAATTTGCTCAGAGCTTTTATTTCTATAATTATCTTATCTTCAACCACAATATCTGCCTTGAACTCCCATATTAATTAATCTTTGTAAAAAACATCAATACATTTCTGATTTTCCGCATGTAAACCAACAGCTTGAAGTTCAATCATCAATGCTTTTTCATAAACAGATTCAAGAAATCCGGCGCCTAATTCGTCATGCGACCCTATGAAAACGACCAATTATCTTATGCGTTAATTCTTCATATAAGAAATTTGACTCTTTCTTCGGTTCTGAGCCAGTCTGTGGCAAGTTTCAGCCCCCTATTCGGCTTTCAACTATGTTTTCTTGTAAGCTTCTAAAAATTCGTTTCTGGAAATCCCCGCTTGCGAACAAATTGTTCTTAATGTTGAAGCTTTTATTTTACGATGATTAGGCATGGTCAACGGGGTTCTGCTACCATCAGGATTTTCCCGCACTAAAGATATATGCTCTTTTTCCCGGACCATTCGAAAACCCAATATCTCCAACGCTTTTATTACCCTCTGTTTAGGGGCGTCTACAGGAAATTTTGCCATCAGATATCTATACCTGCTTCGGCCACAAATGCTTCAAGCACCGGGGGATCAATGTCAAGTATATCCTCCCCAAAGCTTTCGATGTGAAAACGAATGGCAGATTTTAAATCCGCAAGCGCTTCCTCATACGTATCTCCCTGACCGACCACGACGCCTTTGATCCCTAGAGGATAAGCTACATAACCGTCAGAATGTTTCTCGACAATAATTTTAATTTGCTTCATAAAATTCCCCATCCTGATTTATTCGTTAAAATTTAATCCACAAATTTTCAACACCCTATAACTTAATAAAATGCTGCAAAACAAAAGCGTAAAACACTTCGTCTTTTCCTCCCAGTCTGCGCAAGTCTGTGGCAAATTTCAGACTCCTAAATAGGTTCGCCGCACTTCATCATTGCCGATTACATCCTCCGGGGTGCCAAAAGCGGTAATCTTTCCATGGCTCATAAAACTACAAAAATCAGCTACATCCAACACCACCTTCATATTGTGTTCAATCAGAAAAACGGTCATTTTCTTTTCTGTCACCATACGGCGGATAATATCCATCGTCTGCCTGATAATTTGTGGATTGACTCCGGCTGTCGGCTCGTCAAGTAATACCAGGTCATATTTTCCCATAAACAGCCGGGCTAAGCCCAACAAACGCTGCTGACCGTAGGAAAGAGATCCGGATGGCTGGTTTCTCTTCTCCCAGAAGGGATTATTTTTGCCGAAAAAATCAATAAATATACTTCGGGCTTTCTCAGTCCTTGCTTTTTCAATGGCGTTATTCCGGTTTCGTTTAAAAAGCGAAATAAAGGGAGTCTCCCCGAAATCATTCTCATCTGCCAGGAGCATATTATCCAATACACTCATCTCCGGGAAGATGTGGCTATCCTGGAACAACCGCCCGATGCCCAACCTGGTTACCTGGTAAGGAGGCAGTTTTTGCAAAGGGCGTGAATCTCCATTTCTGTAATAGAGTATTTCCCCGGCGTCGGCTTCCAGAAAGCGGGAAATGATATTAAAAAGAGTGGTCTTCCCGGCGCCGTTGCCGCCGATCAGGGCGGTTATCTTGCCGCGAGGGATCATTAGATCCAGATCATCGATAATAAAAAACCGCTCATCCACTTCTTCACCGCGCACATTGATAATATTGCGTACAAAGCTCTTGGTGATGCCATCGAGTTCTAAGATAAAGTCATTCATGTTATTTCATCATGTATTCGCCGGCCAGCCCCTGGGGACGGTACCTCATTAGAATTATCAGAGCCATGCCATAAACAATCTGCCTTAAATTTGCCGCCACGCTGTCCGGAAACCCCACGAACCGCAGCAACTCGGGAAGAACAACCACAAAAACCGAGCCAACTACAGGTCCTTTTATGTTGCCGGCGCCGCCTATCAACAAAGCCGCCAGAATAAAGATGGCTTCATCCAGATTAAAGCTGGTTGGATCTATATAGGTAACGTAAGTAGCATATAGCATTCCTGCAATCCCAATAAAAGCACTGGAAATGGTAAATGTCCATATTTTAAAAGCGGTGACATTTCTTCCTAACGATAATACCGCAATTTCATCATCCCGGATGCCTTTTAATACTCTGCCGAAGGGGGAATGCACCAATTTATAAAAAAGAAAGATCACCATTGCCGCCAGTATGGAACTGAGGATGAAGAAGGGAATTAGACCGGAAACCGGTATTATTCCAAACAGCTTAGGCGCAGGAATTCCCGGAATGCCATAGGGTCCCCGGGTAAGGTCAACCCAATTGTATAAAATAGTGAAAACGATCAATTGAAATCCTAATGTTGCCAAAACAAAATAATCCCCTTTTAAACGCAGGGAAGGATAAGCAATGAGCAGGCTTAGCAATCCGGTTACAACCATTACTAAGATGAGGGTGGGAATTAAAGGGAGTTTCAAAACCATTAAGGCAAATACGGCAATGTAGGCGCCGATTCCATAAAATGCCGCCTGGCCAATAGATAGCAAATTTGCCATCCCCACCAGTAAATTGGTGCTGACCGTCAGGATGATGTATATGTTAATCATTATGATGATGTGTAGAATATAATTCATTGTTTTTACCTGTCACAATTAAGACAATTTAACTTACACCACCCGTTCCTTTTCACCAAGAATCCCCTGGGGACGTAATAACAAAAACAAGATCAAGAGGGTAAAGGTAACTGCATCCTGCCAGCGGGAAGAAAATGCCCAGACGACCATAGATTGTAGAATGCCGATAATAAAGCCGCCGAGAATCGGCGCTTCAAACCGGCCCACCCCGCCGATAATAAGTGCCACAACAGCGTTCAGTAGAATTGGCATTCCCACATAGGGGTCCATGCCCACATCATAGGCGACCAACCCGCCGGCGGCGGCAGCAAACAGCGCGCTCAATGCGAAAAGGCTTAAACGCATTTTATACACGTCCATGCCAAAAACTGTGTAAAGCTCGGGATCATCACGCATTGCCCGGGTTTGAATTCCAAACTTACTATACTTTAAGAAAATCAGGAAAATACCTATTAGTACCAAACTTGAGAAAAATTGCCACAACTGAGTATGGGTGAGAATAATATTTGCAAAAGTGACGGATTGAGAGATATCAGAGGTTAATATTTTAGTTTCGTTTCCATACAGCATTGCAACCATATTCACAACCACGATCATAACCCCAATGGAACTGATCAAAATTATATTCAAGGAACTTTTCTTGCGATCCAGCGGACGATAGACAAATAGTTCTATACAAATACTCAAAAGGATGGTTAAAATAACAGCAATCAAGAATGCAGCGATAAATGGCAATTGCAGCGTTTTATAAAATGTTAATAGAAAATAGGGACAGGCCATATATAATACAGCGTAGGCTATATGAAAAATTCTTGTTGTATTATAGACCAGTGCGAAACCCAACGCTACCAGGGCATAAATAGCCCCCATCACCACTCCATTCGCCAACAATTGTATCAGCATATCAGGACTTTTCCTCTAAGACTGCCAGCAGGTTCTCAACATCAATCGGTTTTCTAAAAAAGTGTTTGGCTCCAAGATTTAGCGCCTGTTCCGCATAACTGAATTCCCGGTAAGCGCTCATCATAAACACCGGTATCTGCGGTTTGTTTTTCTGAATCCATTCCAGGATTTTTAAGCCGTCAACATTCTGATTATCATTTTCATCGAGACGAATGTCAATTAGGGCAATGTCAATATTCTGGTCCATCATCTTTTTTATTGACTGATCATAAGTTGAAGCACTAAAAACTTTATACTTTTTTTTCAACGCCATCTCAAGGGATTTGAGGTAGAGTAGTTGATCATCAATGATTAAAAGGTTTTTCATTTACCCAAACCAGAAAATATTATCTTTAAGAAAAAAATAAAAAGCGGCATTTTTGATGCCAGGATTTTTTCATCATTTTTCAATTGATATCGCCAGGGAACTAATTTAATGTATTTACTTTATCCGTAAAAATCCAGTTTCTTACGGATAAATCCGAACTTTTTTAGTTTCCGCTGTTTTCTGCTCCGGAGTAAAAAATACAGCCTGTCAGGTTTTATATTTCTGACAGGCTCTTAAAACTTCCATGCTTTTCTTAAAAATGGAGAAACTACTTTATACTATGTGGGTTAACTCTACTTATTAATTCCAAAATCTCTTCGTGCTGCGGCAATCCCGACTGTAAATCCGGTGACGACATCAATAAACGACATAATGGTCACCATTAGAAACGCCGATGTCCCTAACCTTTCAACGGCAAGAAATTCAATGATAAAGCAGACAAATACCAGCGTAGATAGAATGTGTTCAATAATTGATGAAGTGGTTGTAAAAGTCGATTTAAATATCTCGAAAAACAGAATAAGTAATGCAAAAATTAACAGGATATCATTCACACTAAATGTAATTATCGCATCAGACGGCATTCTAAAACCAGGAGTTCAAAAGTAACCATTTGTAAACTCATAGAATCGGTCAATAAATACAATAAAATTGTAGATTGCCAGAATGAAAAACAAACATGGAAACGATTTTAAAAAACGTGACAATCGTTTTCTCCTTATGCTTTGTTGAACAAGATTGGCTTAGACTTAATGAATAAGTAAATATTATTCTTCAAAAAAGACAACTGCAATTAAAGTGCCAGAATCGGGGATAAATGAACATATCATTTGCAGCTAATAAAGTCATTCTTTCTTAAATTGTCTTCTCTGCGGCTGTGCCCATTGGAGTTCCCCAAGAAAAGTGGACAGTTAGTTAAGCTGCATTTTCAAGTTTTTCGAACACAGCCCCCTCAATCCATAATTTCATACCCGCACAACACAATTCGATGATTGCCGGTGTCCGCAATACATAACCGGTTTTGCTTATCCGTGTATAGTCCCTGCGGAGAACGGAATTTTATATTATATACCCCACTCCAATGGCCTACATATCCCACGTTGCCGGTAAACACCTGGATGCGCTGATTCCCCGCTTCTGCAACAAAGATATATCCACGGCGATCAATAGATAATCCGGAGGGCCGGAACAACTGGTTCGCTTCGCTGCCGCGGGCAGCAAAGTACTTCAGATAAAACACACCGCCTGCCGGAGCAATTTCAACCAGTTGATGACGGTCATAATCACTTATTACAAACGATCCGGAGACAATCACCACGTCCAGGGGGCGGGTCATAAACGGGTTTCCCTCGGAATCGGCGTGGTAATCGCGCCAGGAGAGCATATCCTCATTCGCAAACTCTATCAAATTTTTGCCCCGGATGTTGGTCACATATATTTTGCCGGTTTCCGCTACAAATAATCCCCAGGGGCCGTCCAAAGGAAAAACGGTATAGGTGGCGCTGGAAATGATGTTCAGAAGTTGCCCCTGGGTGCTGTAGACTTTGAGCCGGTTGTTGTCATAATCGGATATAATCAAGTGGTTGGTGCGGGGATTATAGGCGATATCCACCGGCGTTCTGAACTCAAGATCACCGCTGCCGAGACGCCCGAATTGAAACCTGAACCGCCCTTGTGCATCCAACACCTGGATGCGGTGGTTGCCCGAATCGACGATATAAATGTTTCCCAGGGCGTCCCCGGTTATCCCTCGCGGATTGCGGAATTGCAGTGTATCTGCGCCTGCTTCCCCGATAATTTCCAGGGGAGTTACCGAGAGGCGATTCCGGCCCAGGTCGATGTCGTGCAGGGGATTGGTTTTGGGCAGGTCTTCGCACCGGAAGACCAGAATGGTTAATAAAAAGAGAATGCCATAATGCCGGAACTTCATCTTCGCCCCCTTACTTAAATGATCGGATAAATTTGTTATCAAAAGGCGTATCGACCCGAACGCTCAGCACCCCCTGGCCGGTCTCCAGCATCACCAGCCGGGTAAAAATCTCCAGGTTCTTTCCCTGCTTTAAAACATGGCCGATCAACACCGCATCCAGGCCGGCCGTCTGCAATTGCTGGCGGGTGTCCGGGTCAAAGAGGTCGTTATATTCCAGGCGGTAATCCTCGACGATTTTGTAGAACTGCTGCCGTTCCAGGAGCTGGCATTGATTTTTGACCGAGAGGTGATAGATGAGACGATCGGACAGGTAGGCCAGGAAGTGCGGCGGCAGTTGATCGTAACTCTCGAACTCCGGCACGGCCACCACAAAGCGCCGCAGCAACAGGAACGGGGAACCGCTTATCTCCCCGGCTATCTTTTTAATGCCCTTTTCCAGGTGAAGCGCCGCCGTAGATTCCCGCCATCCTTCCGGATTTTTGGGAGGTGAAGAACACCCCGTTGCCAGGAAGAGGCTTAGCCACAGCCATAAAAATGTAATCACACAATTTCTCATCTTAAACCGGCTCCTTAAAATTCAGTGGGATTTTCATAAGTCAATTCTAAATCGGAAGCGATCAGTTCCGCCCCGGAGCGGGAATCGCCGCCCCCGCAATAGAGCAGGATTTTTATATAGCGCACCTTCTGTGCGGCTACCCCGGGCAGATAATCGATGATCTCCTGCTCAACAGGCAACCGCAGCCGCTGCCAGCGTTGCGAAGGAAGTGCGATAAAATGTTCCCGGGACTTATCCCGGGGAGGCTTGGGGGCGCCCGGCATAAAAGAAAAAGGATTAGCTTTACTGTGATAATACACCGTGCGGCCCAGGAATTGATGCTGTTTATCCAGGTAACGCACTTCCAGCGTGGCCACCCCGGCTTCTCCCACAAAACCGAATATGACCAGGCCGGTGGAAAATTGCCGCATCTGCACCCCGGCCCGGAAAACCAGGGCGGTAGAATAGACCCGAACGGTCTGTTCCAGCCAGGTCCCCGATTTCCCGACATGGCGTATTTTGACCGCATGACCGGATCGGCATGAGGCACAATCGCTCAAGGCGACATGGCTGCCGCCCGATTCCACATTGGTCAGTTCCCGCTTCCACCCCTTACTCCAATGTTCCGAAAAATCCCCATTGCGCAGTAAATTACCCGGCTTCAAATAGATTTGCGGGGGTTCCGGAGAAAGCTCCGGAGAAGAGCGGGCCTGCTCAGGAACAAATCGAGGAGTCTCCATTCCAAAACGATACAGGATGCGATGGTTTTCGCGTATCCACTGATCGGACAGCTCCAGCAAATAAGAAGCAGCCGCCAGGATATTCCCACGGGTGTCGATCAAGCGGAGATCGATAACAAATCCGTCCGAGGTCTGGATTAACGTACCGGTTAAAACAGCCTCGACGCCCAGCAATTTCCCGATTCTCACCAATCCGGCCGGATCGACCAGGCCGCTTTTGGCCAGGGCTAATTCTTCAAAGATTTTTTCGATATGGGTGCGTTCCACCACCACAAACTTATCGGATTGCACCGCCCGGTGGGAAATATGCTCCGTTAAATGATGGGCCAGGTAAGAAACCTGCCGATCCATATTGGTTAATTCCAGCACGCCGATCCGCACCAGCTTCCCCGGGGAGGAGCGCTCGATCTGCCCCACCAGGTATGCGGCCGCCTCCTGCAAACGCTTGCTTGCCATCAAATTGACGCTAAGCAGCAGCGTTGCCAGCAGGCAAAAAACATGTATGCTTCTTTTATCCATGCTCAGACGCTCCCGTTATTACCAACGCAGGCGGAGATTGAGAGTCGATCCGCCCGGGGCCGGTTCAAAAGTCAGGCGCCACTCGAGCTTATCCTCTTTCCGGGCCAGGTCGTGACGTTTAAACTGGTTGGCAACCCCCTGGATAAAGCAGCTCAGGATATCAATTCCCCAGATGACGAAGACCCCCTTGATAAAAAACTGCTCCATCTTGTAAAAGTGATTGGCTTTATCATAGAGCGTGTCCACCGCCACCGGGTCCGTGGCGTACTGATAGCTCTTGTAGTAGCGGTCCTTGATGCTGCGGGAGCCCAGCGCCATTCCGTAGGAAGCGGCCATCGCCGCGGGCGAGATCCACCAGCCCTCGTTGCCCAGGTAGAGCTGTCCCATGCCGGGCACAATCGACAGAAAAGCCGCTTCCGGCCCCGGTAATCTGCGGCGACGGGAACGATACGCGCGGGAGGCCAGCGATTTCCGGCGCGATGTTTTCGGTTCTGCCTGCACCGACGGGGGGCTGTAGGGAATCGACTTTGCCATGGTCGGCTTCTTTTTTAATCGAAACGTATAGGAATCCCGGGAATCCCGGCTAACCAAAATTGTTCGAACCGCGGGTTGATAACCCTGCCCGTTTTTTACCTCAATCTTATACAGGCCGTAGCGAAAAACCAGTTCCAGCGGCGTCTCGGCATAGTATTTCCCATTAATATAGACCCGGGCCCCGCTGGGAGTTGAGTAGATTGCCACCCGCTTTTTATTGGTAGGAAGCGGCGGAGATTGGGAAGTTTTCTCTTTCCGCCGCGATTTGTTTTTCAGGGCAGCCCTCAGGAAGGAGGACGGATCAACATAGCGACGGTTTTGGGTAATGGTAAAATGAAGATGCGGCCCGGTTACATTGCCGGTTCTGCCGGCGGCGCCAATCTTCTCTCCCGCCTTAACCGTTTGGCCAACCCGAACCAGGATACTGGAAAGGTGATGATACTTGGAGCGATAACCGCCAGCGTGTTTCAGCTCGACAACCTTCCCGGAGCGTCCCTGGTAGTCCGCCGCCACAACCACACCGTCCCGCCAGGCGTAAACGGGATCGCCAACAACGGCCTGAAGATCAATCCCCCGGTGGAACTCGCTTCCCCGTCCATTGAGCGGATTCGTTCGCCAGCCGTAGGCGCTGGTTACCGAGCGCTGTTCACCCAGGGGATGATAACTACTCTGCGCCTGGGCCGGAAGCGGGGTAACGAGTAAAATGATCAGAAACGTTTGGAAAAATGTCGTCATACTTTTAAACCTCCTACTCATAGAAGAGCAGGATTTGCACCCTTTTTCCAAAACTAATTCTATTGGAGAGTCC
>JAJRVC010000479.1 GCA_024277475.1 Deltaproteobacteria bacterium | reverse complement strand
GATTGTCTATCCTTTCCTGGCCTCTCCATTCTGGCTGGATTTAGCCAGTCAAGTCTATCTGGCATTCATCGGCGCTTTGGCCTTGATGTTGCTGACAGGATATGCAGGGCTCATTTCGCTTGGTCACGCCGGCTTCATCGCTGCCGGTGCATTCACTACGGCTATTCTTTTTAAGGAGTTGAACGCTTCCATTTTTGTGACGCTTCCCGCCTCCGGCCTTGTTGGCGCCCTTCTTGGCGTTGTTTTTGGACTTCCTTCACTGCGGTTGAAAGGGATCTACCTGGCATTGAGCACTCTTGCCCTGCACTTTATTGTGGTTTACGTTGGCTCTGGATACGAGAGCAAGGGGGGCTATTCCTCGGGTGTCATCATGGATTCTCCCAAGCTGGGGCCGTTTACACTTGAAGATCCCCGATTGTGGTATTATGTCTTGCTTTTGGCCGCTTGTCTTGTCTTGATATTGGCTGTTAACCTGGTTCGATCCCGAACAGGAAGAGCATGGATGGCCATCCGGACACGTGATGTGGCCGCAGAGGCATTTGGCATCAACGTGGCTTTTTATAAAGTCCTGGCCTTTGTTGTGAGCTCCGCAATTACCAGCATCGCCGGTTGCCTCTTTGCCTATTATCATGGGTTTGTATCCGTTGAAGCCTTTTCTATCCTGATGACTATCGAATATGTAGCCATGATCATTATCGGCGGCTTGGGTTCTATTCTTGGGGCAATATTCGGGACCGTTTTTATCGTGCTGTTGCCCTACCTCATCGATGAAGCAGTGGATACCTTCACGGTTCCGGCGCGGCTGAGTACCTATCTCTTTGCCGTTAAATATGCCAGTTTCGGCCTGATTATGATCATATTTCTGGTTTTCGAGCCAAGGGGACTTGTTGGGATTTGGAAACGGATTCAGAACTATTTTATCCTCTGGCCTTTTAAACATAGGTCACTAAGGTGAATTCACTATGGACAAGGCAGCAAAACCGGTTATGCTTAGTATGGAAAAACTTGAAGTGCTCTATAATAATGTCTCCAGAGCGATCCATGGCGTTACTTTAGAGGTTAGGGATAAACAGATTGTGGCTCTCCTGGGGAATAATGGGGCGGGTAAGACGACCACTCTAAGGGCTGTGTCAGGTTTTTTAAGCATGGACAATGCAAAGATTGCGGGAGGGTTTATCCGCTTTCGGGGCGAGAAAATCCAGAACAGGCCGCCGCATGTCATCGCCAAAAAAGGGATCATCATGGTACCTGAGCAGGATAAAATATTTGAAAACCTCACCGTGGAGGAAAATTTACAAGTCTCAGCAATGCAAAGGGGAACTAAGGGAAAAACAAAAGAGCTCTATGAACTCATATTTCAATACTTCCCAACCCTTGAGAAACTAAGGAGTAGGGTTGGCGGCTACCTTAGCGGTGGGGAACGTCAAATGCTTTCCATCTCCACTGCGCTTCTTTGCAGACCGGTGATGTTGCTTGTGGATGAATTGTCTTTAGGGCTGGCACCAATCATTGTCGAAGAATTGATGAAATTAATTAAAGTCATCAGGGATAATCTTGAAATCACCGTGCTTCTTGTTGAACAAAACGCCTCGGCCGCTCTCGACATTGCCGATTATGCATATATCATTGAAAACGGACGAATTGCCTTTTCCGGAGATCCCCTCAGGTTGAAGGAGAACGATGAGGTCAGGGAATTCTATTTAGGGCGGGGAGAAGGCGAAAAACAAAAAAGCTATCGAAATGTCAAACAATACCGACGTACCAAAAGGCTTTACGGCTAAACAAGTTCATCTGAAATTTGAGGGCATCCATCTATCCATTGGCGGTTTAAGAATCCTGACGGATATTTCCCTGGATGTCCACAAAGGGGATCTTCTTGCGCTTATTGGCCCCAATGGAGCGGGTAAAACAAGTCTGCTTAATTGTATCAGCGGCATTTATCATCCCACGGAGGGGCGGTTTCTGTTTGAGGGAAACAATCTAACGGCTATTAAGCCTCATAAAGCCGCTTGCTACGGGATTGCCAGAACTTTTCAACACGCTGAGATGTTTCAGGGAATGACTGTTCTAGAAAATCTCCTGGTGGGAAGGCACCTTAAAATGCATAACGGCTTTCTTTCTAACTGCTTTTTTTGGGGGAAGAACAGAAGGGAGGAGGTTAGACACCGTAAAGTGGTTGAAAAGATTATTGAATTTCTGGAACTAGAAAAATATCGCAAACACGATGCATCGAGTCTGCCATACGGCATACAGAAGATTATTGGCCTGGGGAGAGCGCTGGCAGCCGATCCAAGGATTTTGCTCCTTGATGAGCCGTCGGCAGGTATGAATCGGCGTGAAAAGGAGGATCTGGCCCGCATTATTCTTCGAATCAAGCATGAAACCGGTGTAACCATGTGCTGGGTTGAGCACGATATGCAACTGGTCGGTGATCTTGCAGATAAGGCTGTTGTGCTCAATTACGGGATGAAAATATCGGAGGGAAATCCTACCGAGGTATTGCAGAATCCGGAAGTGGTCAAAGCCTATCTCGGGAGCAAGGCGCTCTAATCAGAGGATCTAATATTTAAAAGTTCGGATTTTAAAAAATCGATGGTCTATAAAGATGATGTGGCCGCAAAAAGGCACAAAAAACACAAAAAAATTTAACACTTTATAATTTCAATAGGTTATATGATAAAAATTGGATAATTTTGACTTTTTACGAGATTGTCAAAGATGGCGTGCCATGGTTTTAAAGTTGAAGAGAGGATAAAAATCCAGGCAAAGGAATACCAAATAATATAAGGAGGGACATTTATGACTGATGCGATCCGTAAAAAATATGAAACGAGGCTTGCCCGTTACCAGGCGGCCTTCGATTTACAGGTGCCGGATAGAATCCCCATCTCTACCG
>JAJRVC010000478.1 GCA_024277475.1 Deltaproteobacteria bacterium | reverse complement strand
CTCCTTTTTGTCGGATTTTTGCCACTAATCTCCTGGGTAGCAAAAGCACTACCGGCGGATAATCACCAGTGAAAGAGTCATGATATCGCCGGTTCTGAATATGCCGATGTAGGACCAGCCAAATTAAAAATCATTTCATTAGGATCCCTAAATAAATTAAGGCCAAGACAAGAATTCTTTACTTAACGGTCCACAGCTTCACAATTCTCACTGGAAAAAGCATCCGAATTTATTTTGAGCCACTCCCGAAAGAGCTTAAAGCTGAGGGATAAAATGACGGCTCCGATGAATAGACCAATGAATCCCATTGAAAGGAATCCTCCGATTGACCCGAGAAAAATAACAAGCATGGGCACTGGAGCACCATGCCCCAGAAGAATCGGCTTTAAAAAATTATCCGATAACATGACAAAAACAAGCCAAATCATCAATAAGACAGCCGTCAAAGTGTCTGCACGATAGAACATGTAAATAATGACAGGAATGGCAACCGGAGCGACTCCGATTTGAATGATTGCTAAAAATAAACATAAAAAAGCCCATATCCCCGCACCCGGTACCCCGGCTATCATAAACCCCAAACCGGCCAGTAAACCCTGGATAATGGCCACACCCAAAATTCCTTTAACCACATTGCGGATAGTTATCGTCGAAATGTCAGCAAAGTCGCTGCCACGCTCGCCGGCTAAACTTACAAATAAGTTTCTGACCAAAGTTCCACTCTCTTTTGCATTGGCCATGAGGACCCCGGCAATGATAATAGAAAGTGTGATTTGCAGTATCCCTAGGGTGGTATTCATAGCCAATTCCAACAATTTCAAACTTACGGCTTTGAGCTGAGGCACGTAGCGGGCCAACGTTGTCTTCAGGTTTACCGAAGCCTCATGCCACCGGTTTTTCAACGGTTTGCCGATCACCGGCCAGGAATCAATATTATCAGGCGGAGGCGGTACTTTAATTTCACCGCTCTGTATCTTGCCGTTTAGATAAGTCATCCCATCGACAAGCGAGCCGACCATCTTGATGCTGGGAAGGATGATAAGAAGGAGTGTAATTATCGTCAATATTGCAGCTGCCATCTTGATACGGCCCCCCAGCAAATCACGGAGTTTCCTGCAAGCTGGATAGAAGGCAATAGCAATGATGGCTCCCCAGATCACCGGGGTGATGAATGGCCTTAATATCTGGAAACACCAGGCGATCAAAAGGGCTAAAACACCGATTCGTATCGCTATATCTATTGCCAATGTCATGTGCGATTTTTCCCGGGTTATTTTCCCTGGTTGGTTCATAATTTTCAATCCTTAGTGGAGGTCTGAATAGTGGATGCTCACAGGGATAACAAAGTTAGGGCACCGATTTTCACAGATTTCTATAGATAATTGGTTTTTATAGCTTTTAATATCCTGATGATCCGTGTTCATCCGTGTCCCCACAATGGAAATTCCTATACTTTTAAATTATACCGGCATACGTCTCTTTCCGGTAACAGGTCCTTTGGGTAGCCTCTCCCCACCGTTTTTTCTCTGCAAGCAGTTGCAAAAACATCTCGCCGTTCTTTACCACTCGTCCACCCACAACATCGACACCGCAGGCAAAAAGTGGGTCCGGGAAATATCCCGCCGTAGGACCGATAATTGAGACAAATGCATCCGGTGAACAGCGGGCAAGAATCTCATCCAGTGTATTGTTCAATAGGGTCGTACTGGTGCATAAGATCTTGTTGCACGTGCTCAATTTCGTTACGTCCAAGGTAATTGGCAGATTCGGAAATCTTTGAATCAACTGATCTCTTTTTTCAATGACGACCAGTTCAGCACCTGCTTTCTTAATGGGCTTAATCAGCCCCAAGAATAACCCGACCATGCCGACCCTGTCTCCTGCGGAGACCGACAACAGCCCCAGTGAATCGGTAGCGGAATCGATCTCGAAATGGGTCTCCCTCATAACATGCTGACAAATTGCATTGATTGACGCCAGACTGATCATCTCTTTAATAGGATCGTCATTGCCAAATTCAAGCGCAAACCCCCGCGGGTTTTTTCCGATAAAAGCCGACGGTCGTAACCCCGCATATTCTTCCATTTTTTCATCAGGCAAGAGAACAAAGCTGATGCCGGTCGCTCCGCCTTTCAGACGGATGGCCATAAACTGAGCATCTTTCGGTTGGCCGCCTTTGTAGAAAGGCGGCAAGAAAATGTTTGCTATGGGTGGAGGCGTAAATTTTGTCGTTAATCCATTGACCATCTTTCTAAATTCATCTTTTAGACTCATTGCAATTCCCCAAATATTTTTCCGGTTGATGCCAACTCCGATGGTAGATACCCGGGTCCAGAGGGCCCGGCACTGGTTCCTCCCTGAAAGGGAGTGTTTATTTTATTACATATAAGTGCCTAAAATGAGCTAAATTTAAGGAATTCTATCTTTTTTATAAACGACAGAGCGAAGCGATACATTATTCGATCTATTCACTGTTCCGGCCAAGCTGAGTTTCATGCCAGCCCCGGCATTACCAATGTTCTAAAAAGCCATCCCAATACTGAAATGAAGCATAAAAAAATCCTCATCTCTTTTACTATCCCTGTCCGGGTTAAAAGCGAAATCAACCCGGGCCGGACCCACCGGCAACTGGTATTGGAGGCCGAACCCCACCCCGGTGCGGAAATCCTTAAAATACTGACTGAATGTATCCGACATAATATCCGACTTGCTGTCGTAGGAGGGCTTACCGCGCTCTTCGCGGCTCCGGTTTGGAGATACATTTCCGAAATCAAAAAAAAGGGACCCGGTCAGATTCCCAATCAGCCGCCGGCGTAATTCGATGTTGATTACATTATAGGCCAGCCCGCCGACCGGGTTGCCGTTTTCATCCTGGGGACCAAGCTCGGATTGTTTAAAACTGCGTACCGTATTTTCACCCCCATTGAAAAACCTTTCGGCGATGGGCAAATTAAAATCATCCGCTCCCGGAATAACCAAACCCGTTCTGTAGCGCATAGCCAGTATGGTCGATTGGGCCAGAGGGATGAAATAACGCACGCCTGCCGTCAGACGCGTGAGTGTAATCTGACTTCCCAGAAACGAATCGGCATATTCGGCAGACAGAAAACTTCTTTGCCCTCGGACGGGGAAAAACAAGTCATTACGGCTGTCGTATGTGGTCTGAAGTTTGACACTGGCATAATCATAGCTGGTTCGAGCATCTTCTGCGGCTCTTTTCGAATCGATATTCGATACGTTCGTGGTACGTAGGGTATAACCCCCTGTCGTCTTCAGATGCTTTGATATTGTCCTGGTAAACAGAAGGGATCCTCCCAGGTCTTTGCGGGTAAACGACGGCTCTTCGCGACGACCGTAAAAAGCTGACAAATCAGCCTTAACTTTGGTGTTTAGGAACCAGGGATCGGACAGACGCGCAACCAGGCTTTGGGCCTTGTAAGAGCCGGTGGCTTCCAAGCCGAAGTTCCGACCGCTACCGAACAGATTATTTTCTTTAAAACCGGTTTTCAATCGCAGCTTTTCGTAAGAACCCCAGCCCGGTGCAAAAAAGAGTTCCTTGGCCGGAGCTTCTTTTACCTCGACAACAAGAGGCCACTGATTGGTTCCTTCCTGTTTTTCAAGGTGCAGGTCTACCTTGGAAAAAAGCCCTGTCTTGTAAAGATTCCTGAAGCTTTTTTGTTGCCGTTTAAGTTTAAATCGGTCGCCCGGTTTCAAGCGCAGCCGGTTGAGGATAAATTTTTTGCTTGTTCTTTCGTTCCCCCGGACTATAATTTCGGAAATTGTAATACGAGGACCCCGGGTAATTTCTGCAATGAGCACCACCCTGCCGGGCTCGGCGCCTTGCTGCTCCTGGATGTTGACCACTGCCTTCGGGTATCCGCGATTTCCGTAAATTTCGATTAAACGGCTTTGCAGAATCAGTCTCCTGCGACGGAAGTATGGCTTGCCGATCATCTCCTGACGCGGTTTTTCCAGCAAGTTCCGTACTTTCGTCGTAACATCCCCCCGAAAAAGAACGTCATCAATAACATACCGGATTCCTTCCTCAATATGAACCCTGACACTGGCCTGGGTCCGGTCATCGGAAAAAGAATATTGAGGCTCACCCACCACTACATGGCGGTAGCCCTGGGAAATATATAAATCTCCTATTTGGGATAATGCCGACTCGATGTTTGACTTAATGAAGAGAAGTTCTCCCTGGCCAAAGAGATCGAATTTACCTTCTTCGAAAAAAGGTAACAGCTTCTCAAGGTCAAAAGCGGTATTTCCGGTAATTTCGATTTTTTGAAGGATGACGCGGGGACCTTCATCGATGATAAAGGTAACGACCCGCACTCCTCCGACCTGCTCGATCTGATAGTCCACAGTTGCAAAGACGTAGCCTTTCTGGCGGTAGGCAACTTCCATCTGAAAAGCGGCATCATCCACATCCGAACGACGCTGCCCCTGCTTGTCAAAAGCCGTTAGCTCCTCTACCGCGGCCTTTTGCAAGGTTGTCGTACCCAAGGCATGGTTCCCCCGGAAAACGATTCTGTAAGGTTTCTGTTGATCTGTGTCAGGTTCGATTTCCCCGGCCGTTGCCTGCTGCTGCAGCCAGATAATTGCCGTCAGCGTCATGAAAACCAGACGGATAAGCCACAAAAACCGAAGGGCTCCAGCGCGGCAGTCTTTTTTTTTATTTGAACCGGAAGACAATTTTTAATCCTGCATTGTAAAAATCATACATGTCTTTTTCGCCGGTAAGATAGAGTCTGTCTCCATCTTGCAGGAGATCAGCCGCGATTCGAAACTGGGCATCTATGGTTTCTTCTCCGTCGCGGGTCACAGCTCTGCCAATCCCGACTTCCAACCGATCCATGACGGCCTCGCCGGCTTCCGCTGATTGACTGCCGAACCATCTTTCAATCAAATCGCGGCTTAAATAGACGGCAACATT
>JAJRVC010000477.1 GCA_024277475.1 Deltaproteobacteria bacterium | reverse complement strand
CTGGGTTCTGGGTTCTGGGTTCTGGGTTCTGGGTTCTGGGTTCTGGGTTCTGGGTTCTGGGTTCTGGGTTCAGAGTTCAGGGTTCTGGGTTCAAGGTTCAAGGTTCTGGGTTGAAACGCTCAAAGCTAAAAGGAAAAAACCAGACGACGTACTCAACGATCCTATCCATCCAAACGACTACGGGGGTTCAGCGATCAGCCTGCAACAAGGCATTTACGAAATCCGGGGAGATTACCATTGGCATCAAACGGCAGACCGAACGGATGCTCGGAAATCGATAATCCTTTAAGCCTGGCCTCTTTGGCCAATGCCGGCGATACCGCTAAACGCTTTAAATCCGATGTATTGGCAATCCACGCCATCCGAACGTCGTCGGTACTCCAGAGGCCGATGGATTGAAAAGCGGCCTCCAGAGCCTGCCTGTCGGTTGAAAGTGTAATCGGCACCATGCCTTTCTCCGGCGCGATGGCCGTGATGCAATTAATGGCTGTTATTTCCGGGTCCATCTTTTCTGCAACCCTGCGGTGAATAAAATCTGCCAGTCCGATTCCGGTGGCGTTGCCTGCTGTCTTTTCGGAAAGATCCCTTAGAACAATTCGGGTTATTCGCGGTCGTTTGCATTCCTTTTCATAAATGTTTCGAATCCTGCCAATCACTTTCGTGTCGAATCCGGCACCGCAGATGTCCTTGCCGATTTCGTCTACCAGGAGCACATCCAGCTGGTCGAAGGGGAGCATGGCATGATACCGCTGAGCCTCTTTGAGCAATTCCGGCTCCCGCTGAAAAATGGCCTCCGCCTGAACAGCTTCCAGCCGACGGAATACGCTGGTCTTGTCTTCGAGGATTGCAATTCCCCCCAGAATCCGTAGATTTGAGAACAAAACGCGCGCAATTGCCTGGAGGGCCTCAGCATAGCCTGTCCTGACGGCAAATTGATGCATGATCTCGGCGCCGGCAATACGACCTAATCCCACGACTGCCATTTTGATCAGGCCGGATTCGATTTTACCGATGAATTCGGAGTGCACCTTGATACGGTTCACGAGAATGACATGATCTGCATCCACCGCTACCCGATCAGCGAACACAGGGCATCCCCCGATGTCTGCGATCTCAACCGGCTCAAGTCGATCATGAATGGGTGACCCTACCGTCTCATATGTTAGCCCTAGGTGTTCAAGAACCTTCACCTGCGCTTTGGCCGTGCCTCCGCCATGGCTTCCCATAGCCGGCAGGATGACAGGGTTGGCTCCCTTGGCCCTCAGGGCGTCAGTGAGGCTGCGCAACACCGCCGGCATAGAATCGACACCCCGACTTCCCGCAGTGATGATAACCGTCTGACCGGCAGAAATCGGCTCCAGCAGATGGGTCCTTTCGAGCTCTTTGGCCACCGCGAGTTCCGGCTTTGTTCTTGCCGCAGTCTCAAAATCTTGGTCGATCATATGCAAGGGTGGAAATTCTATTGGCATATCTTATGGGTAATTATTCAGGAAAAGGTTGAATCATTGGATGATTGGACGATACTATAAATAAAAATTATCTGTCAAGTATTTTTTATTTCGGACCATTAGCCATCCTTTGCCATGTTGTTTATGCAACTATGGGGTTCACTCTGCTCACCAAGCACATCGATGTTCACAATCGATTCAAGTTTAGGCCCCTAAATGACGATATAATTACAATTGCATTTTATTTTAAACACAAATAGCATTGTTCGGATTTGGAGAAACAGGGTGACGCCAAATAAAATACTGAGACATGGTTTAATAAAGACAACGCTTTTGCTTTCAGTTGTATCAATTCCGTTTTCAGTTTTTTTGTATGTCTTTCTTTCCAGTGTCTGGGGCGGGATTATAACCAGAGATATTGCTATTTCCGCCATTATTCCATCGATTGTTGCCCCTTGTTTGTTTTATTTCTTTTTGCGAAATATTATCCGGCTCGGTCGATCGAAAGAGGCTCAAAGAGAAAGTCAGGAGAAATATAACGCCCTGTTCAACCGGCATCTGCTGTGCGTATATATTCACGATTATAAGGGCCGTTTTTTGGATGTGAATGAGGCGTGTTTAAAGCTCCTGGGTTATAGCAGAGAAGAATTTTTATCACTGAAATTCTCTGAACTGATTGGCGAAGATCAGTTTGTTGAAGCGGTTGAGGCTTTTGAAGAAATCATCCGGGTTGGAAGCGCAGAGCATTATACTACGCTTAAATTAAAGAAAAAAGATGGCGGTTTCGTTTGGATTGAGGCCGAAGGGTCCCTGATTTACAAAAAAGGAAAACCTTATGCGATTTTGGGAGTCGCACGTGATATTACCCACCACAGGATAGCGGAAGCAGCTTTGATGGAGAGTGAGGAAAAATATAAGGAATTAGCAAACTCTTTACCCCAAATTGTGTTTGAAACGGATGGCAATGGCATGCTCACATTTGTGAACCAGAATGCCTTTGATCTTTTCGGCTATACTCCGGCAGACTTGGCGAAGGGTCTGAATGCCTTGGATATGCTGGCACCGCAGGATCGGGACAGGGCTTTGGAGAATATCGGCAAAGTATTAAAGGGTGAAAAAGTGGGCAGTGTCGGATACATCTCACAAAGAATTGACGGCAGAACATTTCCCAGCAAAATTTATGCGAATCGAATTCTGCGAGAAGACAAATCTGTTGGCTTGCGGGGAATTATGATAGATTTAACCAAGCAGAAGCGTTCAGAAAAATTGTTGCGGGAAAGTGAAGTGCGATTCCGTACTGCCCTGGAGGCAAATCCCGACCCCGTTGCTATTTATGATGTAGCGGGAAACGTAACTTTTTTTAACCATGCTTTTTCCGAGGTATTTGGTTGGACCTTAAAAGAGTGCAGGGGTAAAAAAATGGACATGTTTGTCCCTGAAAATAATTGGCCGGAAACAAGGAAAATGATTGAAACCGTCATGGCTGGAAAGAATGTCCGTGCTACAGAGACTTGTCGGTATACCAAGGATGGTAAAATTATACCGGTCGTTATCAGCGGATCCATTTTTTACAATCGAGACGGAAAACCGGAGGGTAGCGTCATCAATTTGCGCGACATCAGCGAACAGAAACAGCTTCAGGCTCAACTTCAAATGGCCCAGAAGATTGAGGCCATCGGGACCCTTGCCGGCGGGATCGCCCATGACTTTAATAACCTCCTGATGGCGATTCAGGGTAATGTCTCCCTGATGTTGCTGGACACCGATGTTTCTGATCCACGCTATGCTGCTTTGATAAGCATTGAAGACCGGATCCAAAGCGGTTCAAAATTAACAGGTCAGCTTCTTGGATATGCTCGCGAGGGAAAATATGATGTTAGTCCCGTTAATCCGAATGATTTTATTCAGGAAACTTCCGAAACCTTTGGTAGAATGAGAAAAGATATTGCCATTCATCTGAATTTTTCTCCTGATTTAAATGAAATTCTGGCAGACAGGGGACAAATGGAACAAGTGTTGTTAAATCTTTTTGTAAACGCTGCGGATGCCATGCCCGCTGGTGGCAAGCTGAGCCTGACAAGCGAGAACGTAACTTATGAGGATCTGAAAAACAGCATTTATAACCCAAAACCAGGTATCTATGTCAAACTAACGGTCGCTGACACGGGCACGGGAATCGACAAGAAAATCCAGGAACGTATCTTTGATCCATTTTTTACCACCAAGGAAAAGGGCAGGGGAACGGGCCTTGGTTTGGCTTCCGTCTATGGAATAATTGAAAATCATGGTGGTTATATTAAAGTGGAATCGGATAAGGAAAGGGGGACCGCCTTTAATATTTATCTACCGGCCATCCGGGGCAAGCACGATGGGAAAAAAGAACCACGCAATCAAATTGTTAGTGGAAGCGGTACCATTTTACTGGTAGACGATGAAGAAATAGTATTGGAAGTGAATGTTAAGGTACTGGAAAAATTGGGTTATTCAGTACTTGAAGCTAAGAATGGCAAAGAAGCTATCTCCGCCTACAGAGAAAACAAGGACGCAATTGATATGGTTATCCTGGATATGGTAATGCCTGGAATGGGAGGCGGAGAAGTCTATGATATAATGAAGGAAATCAATACAGATGTGAAGGTCCTCCTTTCGAGTGGCCACAGCCTGGATGGCCAGGCACAAGAAATATTACAACGAGGTTGTGACGGTTTTTTGCCAAAACCATACAGGATGGGGGAGGTGTCCGGCAAGTTAAGGGAAATACTATCCGCCTGAGATATCCAGGTTTCAGGTTCAGAGGTTCCGGGGTTCAGCGCTTAGGGTTAAGGACAAAGAAGATAGATTAAAGACCCGAAGTCCTCGTTGAATAGTTTATCCGTCAAACTGAAGGCGGACTTGCAGCGAAGTTAACTGGTTTCCATCCATAAATGGCCCTTTTTTCTCTGAGCTGCGTTCTCCGCGGGTTTACGTCTGCGAAGTACGAAAAGTACGTCTCAATGTAAACCCTTGTACGGCCTTGCTCAGAGAAAAAATTGCTCATTTCTGAATTGGAAACTTACGCCAGTGCCCATGGTTAAAAAAGGCTTCGTGGATGGAAACTAACTAAAAAACCTACAAAATTTATAGCAAAGATCAGCGTAAATTCAAGATGCAACAGATTCAACCAAAAATAAGACATAAAATTCAGAACTACTCGCCCAAATTCAGTATTATTAATGCAATCACAGACATTTGTGCAGCATCCGATTTTACGACACATCAAGAGTTCTGAATTTTATCATTCGAGTTTATTGCGCCAGATGATTAACGCACAGAAGGAACGTAGACAATTTACACGGCATGTGGTTTCCAGCGATGAACTCTTCGTTTTTTGTTGTGATTCATCGAAAATGGCCAGAATCAATAATATCAGCAGGGATGGTTTGCGATTTGAATATTTCCCGAGTGCCGTCGATGGAGCAAAATGGAGCGCGATTGACATATTCTGGGTCAGGCGGAATCAATTTTATTTGTCGGGATTACCCTGCAAAATAATATACGACATCAGCCATCTTGCGGAAAATAGTACTTTCAGCGGTTCTCGCTGCAGAACTTGCGGTTTAGCCTACCAAACCCTTACCCAAGATCAACAGGAAAAGTTGGAAGATTTGCTGGATGATGAAATATATTTTGAACCATCCCGCTGAAAATCAGTTTCAACTCTTATAAAATATTTTTAAGAGAAAGGAGGAAATAAGAATGCAAAAATTTAAATTTTCTGCAGGAGGCAACACGGGCCGATGGATTGTTCTGATAACTGTCCTGTTAATCGGAGGTCTTCTCCAGACAAATGCCGCCGCATTCAATCTGAATGTGGTCGGGTCGGATGGAGCGCCGGTGAGCGCCTACCGCTGGATAGTGGAGGAGGACAACACCAACATTACCGTTCCCGGACGTCAGGTGCCCGACGGGTCGGGGAACACCAGCATCAGCATCGACATCCACAACAGCTACGCACCGGTGGTGGCTTCGGGACACAGTTCGAATCTGGATCCACAGCCGGTTTCGATCCCCGTTGCCAGCAACAAGCCCTACTTTATCACCGTGATGCCCGACGGGGACCCGATTTCCGGCTCTCCGCCCCAATACGCCTTGAGCGGCACCACTGTTTCGGTGGCACAAGACAATGTGACGGTTACCGTAAACGATATGCCGATTCCCAGCGCCCAGATTTACCTGATTGCATTTATCGACCACAATCCGATCAGCAATGCCAAGGATGAACGCGAGGATGGTCTCGGCGGCGTCAGTATCTATCTTTTTGATTTTTCAGGCGGACGAATGCTGACCGATGGCTTCGGCAATCCCCTTGGCACCACCTATCTCACTGATCCATGGGGAAATCCTGTTATCACAGCCGACGGCCCCGTCGTAGACCGGCTTGGGGACGGCGCCATTACGACCATCAGCCAAAACGATCTGGATGCCCCGGCCAGTGCGAATCGCAATCCTTACAATCTCAAGCTCGGCGAAGCCCTGATTAAAAATTTGGCCCCCGGCAAATACGGGATCAAAATGGTTGCGCCTATCGCCGACGATACCGGACGACCCCTCAATTGGAGCCAGACAGCCACCATTGAAGGCACCCCGACCATCGATGCCTGGGTAAAAGCGAATGAACCCAAACTGTTTGTGGAAGGCTTCGGCACCGGTGTCTGGCATGCATTTTTTGGATTCGTGAATTATACCCCCTCGGATCCGGTGAATCCGGAGCCCTGGATGGTCCATGGTCAACCCGTAACTGCTCTGCAGGGCAACGTGTTAAACGACACCGGCAATCCTGCCGGCACCGGGACCATCAGCGGTACGGTTCGTTTCAACCATTTCGACCGTCCCCCCGACACCCAGGGTCTGAATGCGGGTGTCACCGTAGACCAGTGCTGGGTCGGACTCAATGATGCAGTGCTCATCGCGGAGGTGGAACTGGTGCCCCCGATTGAGCCGCCTCAGGAAGTCATCGACGCCTTGAAACCCAGCGCAGGTCTTTACGTGACGCCTTGCGACGAAAGCGGCAATTTTGAATTTACCGGTATCAAGCCCGGCAAATATCAGATTGTGACCTGGGATTCACCGCTGGACGCCCTTTTCGGCTTTCATACCGTGACGGTTACTGCCGATACGAAGCCTGGGGGGGAGGGCGACGACATTGTTGTCGGCGATCTGTTGACATTCCGCTGGTTCGGCACCCTCGAAGGTACGGTGTTTCATGATATCAACGCCAACGGTATCCAGGACTCCGGCGAACCGGGAATCGGCGATCAGGTGGTTAATCTGCGTTTTCGCGACGGCAGCATTTACCAGGCGACCGGAACAGATACCGGGTCAGGCAAATATACCTTGAGCGAGGTATTTCCCTTCTTTAAATGGCTGGTTGCCGAGGTCGATTTTGCGCGCTTTAAGGCCGTCAGCATGACCACGGCGGTTGATTACGGCGGCCTCATTGCCGATCTGTTCTTGCCGGTGTGGCCTTCCAACGGCAATAAAAGTCTTCAACCCCAGCCTTTCGACGAATTCAATGAATTCAGTACGACCGACTACCGAACCGAAACCGGTCCGGTCCTGACCCAGGCCATGCACCTGTTGCTCAACCAGACCAATCTGATCGACTGGGGGAAACAGGCCTACAAACTTAACGAAAACGGCGGTATCTCGGGTGTTGTTTTCTACGACACCACCCGCGCCGAGGACAATCCCCAGGACGCCGTCGGCGAACCCTGGCAGCCCGGTATACCCAATGTGCAGGTGAACCTCTACCAGCAGACCACGGAAGTCAATGTCAAGCCCTTTGATGATTTCCCCGGTCCGGGAGATGTGGACACCAACGGTAACGGAATTTTCGACCCGGTCGTCGATCGTGATAATACACCAAACCCGAACCCGGCCAAAGGCACCTTCACCCCTGCCGATGTGGACAACTATCCTTTCGACAGCGCCGCTACGCCGTTTCCGGGGCCCGAAGACGTCGATCATAACTTGAATAACGCGTTCGACCTGCACGACGCCATCGAAATCGCCTGGACCGACAGCTGGAACGACAACAAACCCAGCAATTGTGTCCAGGATCTGCCCATCGTTCACGGTCTGGTGATCCCGGAATGCGCCGATGGTTATGGTACCTGGAACCAGGTGCGTCCGGGTGTCTTTGACGGCGGCTATGCCTTTGGTCCGCAAGTCGATTGCAATACGGCGACATGTTCGGACAAGGCGGATTATATTATTCAGACCACACCTGACTCAGGTGCCGGCTATCTGAAATCCGGCGACTATATTGTGGAGGCCATTGCACCGCCGCATATTCAAATCACCAAATCTGATGACAAAAACGTCGACTTCGGCGAAATCTTCATCCCCAGTCCGCTGGCCCAACCGCCGAAATGCAAAGGCGATCTTTACACCGTTCCCGCTGAACTCAGCCTTTTCCCGGGTGTTGCAGCCAACCTGGCCGGCGACGTGGTTCATGACTGTGACCGCAAGGCCACGAGGGTGGCCCAGGATAAAAATGCGGCGGTAGACTTTTTTATGAAAACCGATGTGCCCAAGGCCGCCCGCGTGGTCGGATTTGCCAACAACGACCTGGGCGCCGAATTTAACCAGGCCAGCCCCATCTTCGGCGAGAAACTGGCCGTCCCCTGGATCCCGGTTGCTTTCAAGGACTGGACCGGTCGCGAGCTGTTCCGGGTCTATGCCGACGAATGGGGTCACTATAATGCGCTGCTTCCCTCGACTTACAGCATCAATGTGCCGTCTCCATCGGGAATCGCTCCCAATATGATTACCATGGTGCTCAATGATCCCATAAAACCCGACGGTACCCTGGACTTATGGTACAATCCGGATTTCAGCGTCACCCCCTGGACTTTCAACTATCAGCCCGGAACCACCACTTACACCGATACCCCCATGGTGCCGGTGGGGGCCTTTACCACGGCCGAGGTCGGTTTGGACACCAACCAGGCTGATGGCGGTCCGGTGATTGACGAAGTTTATGCAACCCCAGCCGGCGCCGGATCAGGCCCCATGATCTGTACGACGGCTCTTCCGGCCACGATTACCATCACCTCGTCCGGCGATACCGAAATCCTGAACCCGGACTGGGATCCCACTGCTCAAACCCCGGGACCTCGTACGATCATCCGGGACTACGGTTTTGGGCCATCCCAGGGAACCGGTATGGTGACCCTGGGCGATGTGGACAACTATCCTTACACCCGGCCGGCCACCCATTTCCCCCTCGATGAACCGGCCACACCGTTTCCATTCGGGCCGCAGGATGCCGACCGCAATGGCAACGGTGTGGTTGACAGTATTCCGCTGACAGTAACCGATTGGACCAACAGCCAGATCACGGCCACCGTTCCGGCCGGCATCATCCCGGCCGGTGCTGTCACAACCACCGGCCGGATCACGGTCAAACGTGATAACGGCATCGAAGCCGAACTGGGTGTCACCCTGCACGTAATCGACTGCGCCAATGAAACGGTCCTACGTGTTTCCGACAACCCGGCCCATTATCCAACCATCCAGGCTGCCATCGATGACCTCGCCAACGCGCCTTACGTCGAAAATGAGGTAGGACCCCTTATCCTGGTGGCGCCCGGAACCTATAATGAAAACGTGATTATGTACAGATCGGTTCGCCTGCAGGGTGCCGGACCCGGTTCCACTTTCATCAATGCGAATCCGACTCCCATCGAACGGCTGGATTTCTGGCACAACCGCATCGAACCGCCCGTAAGCCAGGGTGGCCTGAACGGGCAGGCGCTGGAAAACTTCATGCTCAAAAACCCCTTCTCGGAAAATGAGGCGCCCGCCATTATCGTCTTCGGCGAGCAATTCTTTCCGGATGGTTTAATCGGCGCCTTCGGGAACCTCCCGCTGGCCAATGCCTTTAACCCCGGCTTCCGGTTCGGTACGGCTGATGATCTGGTCAATCCCGATGGTACACCCAAAGTCCCCGCCAACGGCGTGGGTGCTCCGGTGGCCGGTGAGGCCATACCCGGCCAGAGTCTGATCGACGGGTTCACCCTGGCAGGTTCCAAGGCCGGCGGCGGCATCTACATCTTCGCGCGGGCCCGCGGGCTGCAGGTCAGTAACAACAACATTACCAACAACCAGGGCAATTATGCCGGTGGTATTTCAGTCGGCGTGCCGGATGCCGGATTTCAGATGTTCGACGAAGACGATTTCCGCTTCCGCACGGCCGGTTTTCAGAACACCGACGTGGCCCTCATCTACAATAAAATCCACAAAAACAGTGGATTCCAGGGCGCCGGCGGCATCGCTTTGAGTGAGGACTCGAAAAGATACCTGGTTAAAAACAACCTTCTCACCGGCAACTTCTCACGGTTCCACGGTGGGGGCATCGCCCATATCGGCCGCAGTGACGAG
>JAJRVC010000476.1 GCA_024277475.1 Deltaproteobacteria bacterium | reverse complement strand
TCCAGAAGCGCAAAGGTCATAGTATCGAAGAACCGGCCCCGACCCATTGGCCTGAGGGGCCTACTCCTCAAGGGTTTTGCAGTCTTCGGGAGTCAGGTCAAATTCTCTGCCACATTCCTGTATCAAGTCGCGGGCATTATTTTCCATGAACTCCTCACCGGTTTCCTTAAAAATATCGGCGGCCCTGGCAAGATGATGAATCGCTTCCTTGCCCCTTTTGATACCGTAATAAAGCATGGCGATATTGCTGTGCGCCCGCCCGAATTCCGGATTGATGCGAATGGCTTCCTTGTAATGTTTGAAGGCTTCTTCCATCTCACCGATGAGGTTGCTCACCACGGCCAGACTGTAATGCACCATCGGGGCCTCCGGTTTCAGGCGAAGAGCTTCGCGGAAAGATTTTGAAGCTTCCAGGTTCATGCGAAGCTTGCCATAGCGAATCGCAAGATTAAAATGCGCCAGAAAATAATCCGGGTCGAGTTCTATGGCTTTTTTATAAGATTCAAACGTTCTGCGGTCATCCTCCAGCTTGCTGAAAGTCAGACCGTCTTTAAAGTATTCCTCGGCAGTTTTTTCTGCCTGCTGTTCCGATGACATAATATTCCTCTAATCTTCCTGGGGGTTCACGACAAAATTGTAAATGGGTAAGCATCTATGCTACCTTATTGTCCCTTGGAATTACTAGAAAATTATTATGGCTATAGAACCTGGAACAGAAGAAGAGCGGCTCATGTTGGGCCGATGGATTAAAAGAGGGCAAAAACTCATTGTCGGCACTTCATCCCTGGGAGATTCCTATCTCGACCCCAATGTCAAGCGAGACGAAGACACCCAGAAGAAGTCAGAAGAATATGTCGCCTTCGACCATAAGGTAGGCGAAGAACTGCCTCACCTTAAAGGCAAGTTTCGCTGGGACCTCGAAAAATATTATCGCGACCAATACGGCCCTTACCTGCCACAGGATTAACCCTCATGTCTAAAGTTAAACTTTCAGAAATTGCCGATGCACCGGAAGAGGGGCAGGGCAAGCAAATCCACCTCAGACACCCTTATACAGAAATCGATTACGTATTAGCTCTGTTTCAAGTGGAAGGGAAATACTATTGTATGGCTGACCCCTGTAAAAGCTGTGAGGGGAGCCTGGCAAAAGGCTTACTCAGAGGCATGTTTGCCTTTTGCAGTAGAGAGGAATGCGGCTGGAACATTAAAAAAGGTTATTGTAAATGGAACCGGTCCGAATCCACACCCATCTACAAAGTCATCCGCGAAGAAGACGGCCTTTATATAGAGATTTAGTTTACCTTCTCCAATTGTGAAACTTTTCCACCCACTTCAGTAGCCCTTCGGGGGCATGAGCTTTTTTCCAGACACCGGCAGCAAACTTGTTAGCCTCTGCCATCGTTGGATAGGTATGAATGGTGCCGAGAATTTTATTCAGACCCAGGCCATACTTCATCGCCAGCACATATTCAGCCAGCAAATCTCCTGCATGATAACCGACAATGGTCACACCGAGAATGCGGTCTTTGCACGGCTCGGTCAGGACTTTGATCATACCATGGTCTTCGCTGTCAGCAATTGCACGGTCAAGATCGTCAATGCCATAAGTAGTGACCTCATACGGAATACCCTGCGCTTTGGCTTCCATCTCGTTGAGCCCCACCCGTGCCACTTCCGGGTCGGTGAAGGTGCACCACGGAACCACGGAATAGTCGACCTTGAATTTTTTTAACGGACTGAACAAGGCGTTCACCGCGCAATACCAGGCTTGATGCGCGGCGGTATGAGTAAACTGATACGGTCCCGCCACATCTCCACAGGCAAAAACGTTGGGATATTTTGTCGTCCGCAAATACTCATCTACTTTGATGGTGCCGTTCGGGTTTAGTTCCAGTTGCAAATTTTCCAGGCCAAAGCCTTTTGTGTTGGCCCGTCTGCCGAGAGCCAGCAGGACTTTATCGAACTCAATTTCCTCTAACTCGCCCTCGCTTTCGAGCACAGCAATATTTTTCCCCTCTTCCACCCGGAACTCTTTCAAGGAAGAGTTCAGCCTCAGGTCTATGCCTTCTTCAATAAAACGCTTGCAGACCACATCGCTGATATCCCGGTCTTCGCGGGATAATATGCAATCCATTTTTTCAACTTGAGTGACCCGGCACCCCAGCCGATTGAACCCTTGCGCCAGTTCCGAACCAATCGGGCCACCGCCAACAACGAGCAACCGTTTCGGTTGCACGCGCATACTCCAGATATTATCCGTGGTTACATAAGGAACTTGTTCCAACCCCGGAATTGGCGGCACAAGAGGACTCGCCCCCGTCGCGATGACAATATTTCTTGTCGTTAAAACCTTGTCGTTGACCTGCACTTCGTGCGGGGAAAGAATCGTTGCCTCTCCGGTGATACAGTCCACTCCCAAACCACTATAGCGTTCGATGCTGTCATGAGGTTCCACCCTGGAGATAACGGTCTGTACCCGTTCCATCACATCCGCAAATTCAAATTCCGCCGAAGCCGTTTTGAAACCAAACTCCTTGTGACGTTTAATATAAGAAAGCATTTTCGCGCTGCGGATCAGTGCTTTGCTGGGAACACATCCCGTATTCAGGCAGTCGCCACCCATTTTATGTTTTTCAATCAAGGCGACCTTAGCCTTCACAGCGGCGGAGATATAAGCCGTCACCAACCCTGCCGACCCCGCGCCAATCGCAATTAAATTGTAATCCTGTTTAGCCATGTCAATTTTCTCTAATTATTAAAAGTCACCCATAATGTCGCATAGCCCAGCCATTGCTTACAAACTTTATTCCCCCCTGGCGGGGGAGGCAATAGGTCGGTGCCCGTTAAGCGATACAAGCCAACCCGGCATGTGAACATGACAGGTGTCCGGGTGGGTTGGTTTTTCTCTGATAAGGCGGTGTATAATTTTATATTGCATTAGTATTGCCAAGCTTTCGTGAAAACATTATTGAACCCCCTCTCCCCCACGAGGGAGAGGGCGGGGGTGAGGGGGGTTGAATAACATCTTCCAATTGCACTTAGGCAATATGCAGACTATTCAGGAGGTGAAAAATGAGTATCGATTTAAAAAGAAAAGTGGTCACCGTTCGCCCGAAAGAAACCATCACCACAAAACAAAACCTGCCCTACTACGTTGGCATTTCACAAGAGACAGCGGGTGCAAAAGGCCTGTCGATGAACATGGTGGTGATCCCGCCCGGTGGCTCACCGAAAGCGCATTACCATAAAGATTTTGAGACAGCGATCTACCTGTTGAAAGGAAGGGTGGAAACCCGGTACGGAGAAAACCTGAAAGAGTCTGTGATTAATGAGGAAGGAGATTTTGTTTTCATCCCCCCCGCCGTGCCGCATAAACCGGTCAACCTCAGCGATACCGAACCCGCACTGGCCATCGTTTCCCGCAACGACTCCAACGAACATGAAAATGTTATCTCGTATGATGAGGAATGAAAATTTTTACCACCGATTAACATAGATAAAAAAACTATCTAGTTAACATGCGCAACTATATTGTATCGCCTCACCGGCTCTGACCTATAGCCAGCGGCGGCTCGCCGCTAGGTCATGCTGATGGTGGGTTGGTGGTGGTCTTCGGTTACTTCCAGTTGGG
>JAJRVC010000475.1 GCA_024277475.1 Deltaproteobacteria bacterium | reverse complement strand
TATCTTCGGCTCTGAGCGATCGAATGATTATTTGAGACTGCGCAGTAGAGAACTATTGGGACTTGAACACATTTTGGGCATAACTGGCATGACCGAACTTTACGGCCCAGGGACCGGCATAGACTGTATTTACCACACGGGTATCCATTACTGGGCCGATTACTACATCCTTGAGGTCCTCGACCCTGAAAACTTGAAGCCAGTGGCAGAAGGAGAAATAGGGGAAATGGTGGTGACTACATTAAAAAAAGAGGCTGTCCCCCTGATTCGTTACCGGACTCGGGACTTGACTCGAATGATAGTGGGAGAGTGTCCCTGTGGTTCAATCCTTCCCAGGCATGATCGCCTGCTGGGTAGATCAGACGATATGATAATCTTCCGGGCAGTTAATATTTATCCAGGTCAGATCGATCATGTCTTATCAGGTATCGAAGGCATTGGGAGTGAGTATCAGATAACCCTCGATAGAAAACAAGATGGACGAGATTATCTGACAATAAAGGTGGAGCGAGAGGAGAATATCGATGGGAATCAAGACGGTGACTTAAACAAGAAGACCTGTGAAGAAATTAAGGAGCAACTCCTTGTAAGTGCTGATGTTGAGATAGTGGACTATAGGACACTTCCAAGATCTGAAAGAAAGAGCAAGCGCGTCTTTGATAACAGAAAATAGAATAAATTCTACAAGTTATCGTAGGGCTTTGAATGAATCAATTTTTTGCTTTTTTTAGGGCACGATAATAGCCATGATACGTTCGCCATATTCCCGATCCGGCAGGCCGATTACGGCGCATTCCTGCACTTCCGGACGCGTGTACAGCAATTCTTCAATCTCGCGTGGATAGACATTTTCACCACCGGTTATGATCAAATCCTTGCAATGTGCTCTGGAAAACGAAAAACGACTTTTTCCAAGTTTGTGGCGATATTCATTGCCTTCCTCTATGTTTTTGTGCTTTTTTGCGGTCATATCAAACTTGACAAACTTGTAAAAAGTCAAAATTATCGAATTTTGATCTAATAACCTATTGAAATTATTAAGTGTAAAATTCTATTTTTGTGGTTTTTGTGCCTTTTTGCGGCCACATCAACTCTCAATCATACACTTTTCCAGCTCCAAGGCCAAAACCACCATTTTTGAAACTGCAATCATGGTGTCAGAATCCAAAGTACCGATAAATTTTTCCAACCTCTCTTTGGAGACGGTATGAATGTTATCCACCTGGACAAAAGATGGCCTGGGCAAATTGGCTTTTTGGTTAATGAACACCTCGGTGGGATAGCCTTTCCCCCTCGTGGTTATTTCGGCAACGATAACTTTATTAAGATATTCCAATACATTTTGCCTTGTCAGAATAACAACGGGCCTCGTACCCGCCTTGCCGCCGAGATTAATCATCCATATATCACCACGATTCACTGATCCCCCCACTGTTCGGCTTGCAGCCATGTTTCCGAGTCTGTGATATCATCCGGGATTTCTTTAAGTTTTTGGATCCAGGCTTCTTCAAACTCCCGTATTTCCCGCTGTCGTATCCAGTTCTCAAGAGCTTCTCTCACCACGGCGGAACGGGAGAGCTTGTCGGATGCTGTAATCCGGTCTATGGTCTTGAGCAAATTCTCATCAAGACTGATCTGTACATTTTTCATAAAAGATCCTTTTTATAGTAGGATTAAATATATAGTAATTTATACGTTGCTTTATATAATTTTTCCAACTATTATGTCAACCAATAAAATTTCGACAATTTTTTGGTTTTCAAATTCTTTCCGTTAATGTTAAAGAATTAAGCTGTGAATTATAGGCGATGCTTAGAATTTGTCTTGAATTTTAATTTAATGTGTCTGTTATGCGTGATAGCGTGGCAAGATTGGTGAACGAATCAGATGAGTATGGATGGCACTTTTCAAACGGCTCTTCTTGCTTTCCATCCTTCGTGTCCGCTGGGGTATTTAGTGGATCAACGGAAAGCAATAAAAAAATTACCCTCGGCGTCCTTTGCGTCTATGCGGTAAACTATGACCTTATTTGATAAAAATGGAACTCACAAACCCTTACAAAGTACCCGCAACCGAAATTGAATCACGCAGGCTGAACATCCAGCAGGCACTTCGGCAAAACGATATCGATGGACTTTTTATCGTACAGCGGGTGGATTTATTTTATTTTTCCGGAACCGCCCAAAACGGCTATATGTATATCCCGGCGCAGGGCCAACCGATCTTGTTTATCAAACAATATTTTCCCAGAGCCGTAAAAGAGTCTTCCATTGCCGATATCGTCAGAATCGGATCGATTAAAGAAATCCCGCAATCAATTGCAGACAGGTATGGCCGCCTGCCGCAAGTGCTGGGATTTGAGCTGGATGTTCTGCCGGTCAACGATTTCAACTTCTATCAAAGTTTTTTTGAAATAAAAAAATGCGTGGACGGCTCACCACTTATCTTGAAAGCAAGAAGAATCAAATCCGACTGGGAAATTGCGCAATTGGAAAAAACAGCTGCAGTGACAGCCAAAACCTTTGAATATATGCGCACCACGATTCGGCCGGGACTCAGCGAAATTGAATTTGCCGGGATGTTCGAAACCTATGCCCGCCGGCTGGGTCACGGCGCCGGCATCCGGGTGAGACATTACCAGACCGAGGGCTATCCCTGGCACATCCTCAGCGGCAAAAACGGCGGCATGGTGGGTTTGCTGGATTCCCCGGCCAGCGGGCAAGGGACGTCGGCGGCATTTCCGGTTGGCGCCGGGCACAAAAAGCTGTGCGCCAGCGAACCGATCATGGTGGATTTAGCATCTGTATTGAACGGATATCATCTGGATGAAACGCGCATGTTTGCCATCGGTTCCATGCCCGACAAGGCCATGAAAACCTGCCGGGTCGCCATGGAAATCCACAATGCGATTCTTGAAAGAGCCAAACCTGGAATAACCCTTGGGGAACTCTTCGATCACTCGGTGAAGCTGGCTGCAAAGCTTGGTTATGCAGAATCCTATCTGGGAATACCGGAGCACAAAGTGTCCTTTATCGGTCACGGCATCGGGCTGGAAATAGTGGAACCCCCTATCATCGCCCGAAACAGAAAAGACCGCTTGGAACCCGGGATGGTCTTTGCCCTGGAGCCCAAACTTGTGTATGAAGACGAGTTTTGCGCCGGAATTGAGAGTGTTTTTCGGGTCACAGAAAGCGGTGCGCGACTTATCAGCAAGGTTCCGGTGGAGGTGTTTGTATGTTGATTTTAAGGAATGGATTCTTATCTTCAAAAAGCAATTGGACAGGATCAACAGGATCATAAGGATAGCGCGGCCTTCGGCCGAAGGACCTCTCGCCGCAGGCGAAAAATATCCCATCAATCCTGTAAATCCTGTCAAATTTTACTCTATATAAACACGAATCCATTCATTTTTTATTTATAGATAAGAAAGCATTTATTAAGAGAAGGGAATACCTCCAAAATGACGAAGACTGGAATTCTGAAACCCAAAACTCCCGAGGAAACCAGCCGGCTTATGAAAGTTTCCCTTGGTGAGGAAAAAGCAGATCTGGCCGTCATTAATGCCAAAATGGTTAATGTCTACACAGGAGAACTCCTGGAGGATCAGTCCGTCACCATTAAGGGCAAATGGATCGCCTATGTGGGCCAAAACGCGAAGGATACCATCGGTCCGCAGACCGAGGTCATTGATGCCGGGGGGCAAACTGTTATTCCGGGTTTGATCGACGGGCATACCCATATTGCCTGGATGTTCACGCCGGTCGAATTTTTAAAATACGCTATCTCCGGAGGTACGACCACGATCGTCACTGAAACCATAGAGCCCTACCCTGCCTGCGGTTACGAGGGGGTCGTCGACTTTCTGGAATCCCTGCGGGACCAACCGATTAAGATCCTGGCAACGGCCCCCGCCATGGTGTCCATCAGCCGAACAGCTCGAGATATGCCGCCGGAGACCCTGGCGAAACTCCTCGCCCGAGATGATATCCTCGGGTTGGGCGAAAGCTACTGGCAGGGGGTGCTGCAGGAGCCTGCGCAATTATTGCCGCGGTTTGAACAGGCCCTTGCTGTCGGAAAAACCCTGGAGGGACATTCAGCCGGTGCCGGAGATAAAAAACTTGCCGCCTATGTTGCCGCCGGTATTTCCTCCTGTCATGAGCCGATCACTGCCGAACAGGTTCTGGAACGATTGAGGATGGGTCTTCATATTATGGTCCGCGAGGGCAGCATTCGAAGGGATCTGGCAGAAATTGCCAAAATCAGGGACACCGGCATCGATCTACGGCGTTTGATCCTGTCGACCGATGGTGTGGAACCCCGGGATCTCATTGAAAAAGGCTATATGGAGTTTGTGCTCCGCAAAGCCATTGACTACGGTTTTGATCCTGTTGCGGCTATTCAAATGGCCACTTTAAATGTCGCCGAACACTTTTCGCTGGACGGCTTGATCGGAGGCATCGCCCCCGGCCGCTATGCCGACCTGGTGATGATCCCGGACGTTCAAACCATCGAAGCGCAGATGGTTATCAGCAGCGGCAAAGTCGTCGCCGAAAAAGGCACGCTTCTGACCGCCCCCCGCCGACACGCCTTTTCAAAAATGAGCCTGAACAGTGTAAAATTGCCGCGGGCTATGAAAGCATCGGATTTCATTATCGGTACCGATCCCAATGCCACCCGGGTCGATGCAAGAATCATCAAGATGGTAACCGACCTGGTCACCGCAGAGTTGGCCATGCAATGGCCGGTGACCGATGGGCAAATCAAGCCGGATGTCGATCAGGATGTCATCAAGGTAGCCGCCATCGATCGGACCCACAATCCCGGCAAAATTTATGTCGGTTTGATCAAGGGTTTTGGTTTGAAATCAGGCGCAATGGCCTGCAGCGCGGCCTGGGACACATCGGATATTATTGTAGCCGGCACCAACGACGAGGATATGGCCGGGGCAGTCAACCGTATCCACAGGCTTCAGGGAGGCGCGGTGGTTTATGAAAACGGTGAGATTCTCGCCGAGCTGCCGCTGCCTATTTTCGGCATCATGTCCGACCTGCCGCTCGAAACCATTGTCCAACGCCTAAATGAAATTAAAAGCGCCGTGTCGGAACTGGGCGTACCCTTCCCCAATCCTTTGCTGACCTTGATCGCACTGACCGGTGCGGCGATTCCCTACTTAAGAATCTGTGAAGAGGGACTGGTCAATCTAAAAAACGGCAAGACCGTAGAGCTTGTTGTCACCTGATTTTTTCTTCATACATCGTCAAGGGTTAAAATTCCTAACTTCTATCCTTCTGGATGCAATTGTTCATTAGCAACTGCGGGTGCGGCAATGAACCGATCGGCCGGGTCTTGATAAAGAAATTTTATCACCTGCCTATTCATTTATACTTGAAAGCACCCAGCCAGGATTCTTTCATTATTCCTCCTTGACAGCCGACGGCCATTTCATTATATGTTCACTGACATACAACTGGAATGTCATTCGGATATAAATGCATAGGTTGAGCGGTTCAACGTTCAGGGTTCCCGGTTGATGGGCCCTAACCAGCGTATCCCAAAGGGATTTCGCCTCTATAGGGGCAGCAAGGCTGTTGCTCCCAAAGGGTGTAAGAGGCCAATCCGGGAATCGTTCTGAAACATACTCGGCACCGACCTTAGCAATGTCAGGGTTTTACAACCTCTGAACCCGGAACCCTGAACCTGGAACCGATCATCTTAGGAAATATTGATCGGCTATTTTTTTAATTAAATAATATTTCTTGGTCGATTGCTCGTTAAATGCCATACGCGCTGAAACAATTTCTAAAGAACAAACTGGCAATTTTCGGTCTGCTGATGATCGTGGCATTTTCCGTGGCTGCGATCTTCGCGCCGTTCATTGCCCCCAACCCTCCCGACAAACAGTTTTTCGACGGGTTGACGCTGGAAGGGGCACCGCTTGCTCCCAATAAAACATTCTGGCTCGGCACCGACCTTCTGGGCCGCAGTCTTTTCTCGAGGCTTCTTTTTGGTGCCCGAACCTCTTTGATCATCGGCATTGCCGCCAACGGCGCGGCAATATTTATCGGCGCATTTCTAGGCATCCTGGCAGGCTACGCCCAGGGATTTATCGGCACGATTATCATGCGGTTTACGGATCTCATGATGGCCTTCCCGGCGCTTTTACTGGCCATCGCTCTAGCAGCTATCTTTAAACCCAGTCTGTGGATCGTTGCGCTGGTGATTGCACTGGTGAACTGGGTTCAAATCGCACGGGTGATTTACAGCCAGACCATGGCGCTCACCGCCCAGGAATACATCGAAGCTGTCCGTGCCGTAGGTGCCAACTGGCCCAGAATCCTGATTATTCACATTGTACCCCATCTCTGGCCGACTCTGCTCGTTTGGGGCACTCTGGGTATTGCCACGACGGTCTTGCTCGAAGCCACCCTGTCATTTCTAGGTGTCGGCGTGAGACCGCCAACGCCTTCATGGGGCGGGATTATCTACGAAAGCCAATCTTACTTTCTGGATGCTCCCTGGCTCGTTTTTTTCCCGGGAGCGGCGATAATGCTTCTCTCGCTATCATTTAATCTGGTGGGTGACGCTTTGAGAGATGTGCTGGATCCCACGCAAAGGGGACGGGATTGATGTTTTTTTTCCTTGTGAAAAGACTCAGCCAATCCATCCTCATTTTATTTGGTGTAACCCTGATAACATTTTGTCTGTCATTTCTCATGCCTGCCGACCCCGTGAGGATGATCGCGGGCAGAAGCGCCACCAAGGCCACGGTGGAGTCAATCCGTAAGGAACTCGGGCTCGATAAGCCGTTGCCCGTACAATACATAAAATACATCAGTCGCCTGGTGCGGGGAGATCTGGGCCGATCCTATCGCCAAAAGACCCAGGTCAGTGAATTGATATGGAGCAGACTCCCGGCAACGCTTTTGCTCATGGTCGGAACCATATTTTTCGAACTCCTGATTGGTTTGCCTGCCGGAATTTTTGCAGCAACTAGACGAGGGAAATCAGCGGACAATTGGATTATGGCGATATCCTTTGCAGGGGTATCCGTGCCGCAGTTTGTTCTCGGTCTTTTGCTGTTGTATCTATTTGCTTATATGCTGCCGATTTTCCCCCTTGGGGGCTATGGAACGCTTGGGCACTTAGTTCTGCCGGCGTTGACATTGGGTATTTCCGGAGGTGGCTGGTACTCCCGCATGATGCGTTCAAGCATGGTTGATGTATTACGCCAGGACTTCATTCGCACAGCACGATCAAAAGGCCTCACCGAACGGACGGTGGTATTGGTGCACGCCCTGCGAAACGCCATCCTCCCCGTAATCGCCATGATCGGACTCGATATCGGTATCTTTATGGCCGGAGCGGTGGTGGTGGAATCGGTTTATGGTTGGCCCGGTATCGGACAAATGGCATGGCAGGCCATCCAGATGGTGGACATTCCGATCATCATGGGAGTCACGCTGGTAGCGGCCGTCGGCATTGTGCTCGGAAATCTGCTGGCCGACCTGGTTATGCCGTTCATCGATCCACGGGTTTACTTGCGGTGACTATCGTGACCGTTCAGGGGTTGAGGGTTCAGAGGTTCACGGTTTGTTAGCCACAGAATCACACAGAAAAACACAGACACTCCCTATTTTTTACTTGGTTTTTGTATGGTGACGTTGATATGCGGTCGGCTCAAGATATATTAGCGATAGGGGGTGTTGTTAATTACGATGAAACCGCATTTGCATTCAGTTACGCCTTCGCACAATGGATCGGAATGGTTTAGGATTAATGAACTTTTTGCTATGTCTGTGTTTTTCTGTGTGAGTCTGTGGCCATTGTGAAATTTCTTTTTCGATCAGACAGGCCGTTCGGCGGCCGGGGGAAACGGTAAATTAGGAGTCCGTGAGTATTAACCAATTTTTTAAGTAAAACTAACACCCAAAAAAGGAGGATGAAGAAAATGAAAAAGGTATTAATGGTTATTATAGTTGTTTGTCTATCAATGGCTCTGGGGGCTTTTACGGCGGCAACAGCCGCTCAGATCGAACAGGGCGGGGCGATGACGGTCACGTATAAAGATGACATCAGCACGCTGGATCCGGCGATTGGTTACGACTGGCAAAACTGGTCAATGATCAAGGCGCTGTTTAACGGCCTGATGGATTACGAGGCCGGCACCTACAATCTCGAGCCCGACCTGGCGGAAAGCTTTACGATTTCCCCTGACGGGAAAGTTTATACATTTAAATTGCGCAAAGATGTAAAATTCCATAATGGCCGCAAGTTTACGGCCGAAGACATGAAATACTCCATCGAAAGGGCCGTAAATCCCAAGACCCAAAGCCCGGGACAGGGTTTTTTCTGGACCATTAAGGGGTTTGACGAAATGGCGGCGGGCAAGGCAACTGAATTAAGCGGCATTACGGTCGTCGATCCCTATACGCTGCGAATTGAATTATCGCGGCCCGATGCTACCTTCCTGCATGTAATGGCGATCAATTTTGCATTTGCCGTACCCAGGGAAGAAGTTGAAAAATACGGACAGGATTTCGGTAAACACCCGGTCGGAACCGGTGCTTTTGTAATGAAAGAATGGAAACTGGGACAACGCGTCGTGTATGAGCGTAATGCCGACTACTATAAGCCCGGTCTACCCCGTCTCGACAAGATTGTTTTTGAAGTGGGGCAGGAACCCACCGTCGCCTTACTACGATTGCAAAGAGGTGAAGTCGACATCCTGGGCGACGGCATCCCGCCGGCGCGATTTCTTCAGGTAAAAAACGATCCTAAAAATGCTGACTTGATTATTGAAGGCGGCCAGTTGCACACCGGCTACGTTTCGATGAACGTTCGCATGAAGCCTTTTGACGATGTCAAAGTCCGTCAGGCGGTCAATATGGCCATTAACAAACAACGTATATGCAAAATTATCAATAACCGCGCTGTCCCTGCCAACCAGCCTTTACCGCCGGCGATGCCCGGTTATGACAAAAATTATAAGGGTTATCCTTTTGATCCAGTAAAAGCCAAAGCACTGATGGCTGAAGCCGGTTATGCCAATGGCGTCACCACGGAACTGTATGCCAACAACACGGACCCAAATCCACGCATTGCCCAGGCGATCCAGCGAGACCTTGCTGAAATCGGCATCAAGGCCGAAATTAAAACACTGGCCCAATCAACCGTGATCGCAGCGGGTGGCGAGGAGGATCAGGCACCGATGATCTGGTCCGGCGGGATGGCCTGGATCGCTGATTTCCCGGATCCTTCTAACTTTTATGGCCCGATCCTGGGCTGTGGCGGCGCCGTTAAAGGCGGATGGAACTGGGCCTGGTATTGCAATAAAGATCTCGACAGGCTGGCGGCTGAGGCCGATGCCATGAGTGATCCTGCCAAAGCAGCTGAGCGTGAGGAGCTGTGGCGTTCTATCTTTATCAAACTGATGGAAGATGCACCCTGGGCTCCTGTTTTCAATGAACAGCGGTTTACCATGCGTGCGGCCCGTCTCGGTGGTCCGGATGAAATTTTCGTCGACCCCGTTCACATCCCGGTCCACTATGAATATGTCTATGCCAAAGATGCACAATAAAATAACCGATAAGAAAATGCACTAAAATTTAATTTG
Source organism: Deltaproteobacteria bacterium (assembly GCA_024277475.1). The sequence continues at coordinate 2,860 of JAJRVC010000475.1, read as the reverse complement.
TTTATTCAGCCATCACCCAAGATATCCGGCTGTATGAATGCACCTTTTTAATACTCGAAGCGGGGTATCCACTTCGCTGACCTTGCGCACATATTTATTGTTTGACTACGAAGTGGATACAGCTTTATCCGAAATTTACGAGAAAGGACAGTAACTCATGCCAATAAAGCCTGATTATACGATTCACGGAGATAAATGCCATTACAGGTGGGATCGTTCGATCGAACCGATCTTAAAAGTCGACCCGGGCAGTGTTGTAGAAATTGAAGCGGTGGACGCCGGCGGAGGCCAAATCACGGCTGACTCCACCCCGGAAGATGTCAAAAATATTGATATGGGAAGGGTAAATCCGGTTACCGGTCCGGTTTACGTCGCAGGCGCCGAACCGGGTGATGCGCTAAAGGTGACGCTGCTGTCGTTTAAACCATCCGGCTGGGGGTGGACAGCGGTGATCCCGGAATTTGGTCTGCTGGCTGATCAGTTCGAGGAGCCGGCTCTATATATCTGGGAATATGATCCTGTATCCCTTGCACCGGCACCTTATCTTAAGGGAGCGAAGGTGCCGCTGAAACCTTTTCCGGGTACGATCGGTGTCGCACCAGCAGCGGAAGGCGAGCACAAGGTCCTCCCCCCCAGTCGGGTAGGCGGTAATATGGATACCCGCGATCTTAGCGAAGGTACGGTGCTCTATCTCCCGGTGGAGGTGCCCGGAGCGTTGTTTTCCATGGGCGACGCCCACGCAGCCCAGGGCGATGGGGAGGTCTGCGGTACGGCCATCGAAAGCCCCATGAAAGTGACCGTCAAGTTGGACGTTGAAAAAAATATGAAACTTAATTTTCCCAGATTTACAACTTCAGGACCCATAGCGCGACATTTTGACGGGCAGGGATATGAAGTCACCATGGGAATAGGCCCCGATTTAATGGCATCAGCCAAAGTTGCAGTCAGTGACATGGTTGACCTGGTTTCAGAAAAGCACGGCTTGTCCCGGCCAGAGGCTTATATGCTGTGCAGCGTGTGCGCAAGCCTGAAAATCAGCGAAATTGTCGATGCGCCCGATTGGATCGTTTCGTTTTATTTTCCGCGAGCTGTTTTCAGCTGATCTGTTTTAGCTGAACTGATCGGTTCCAGGTTCAGGGTTCAAGGTTCAAAGGCTAAAACCGATGGCAACTGCTTATCCTACTGATCCAGATCCGGAACGGCCGCCATACCCCAATGGGTGAAACGGCTTTATAAACACGATGAAGACAGGATCCCTTTGATATGAGCTGATTGGGGGCTTTTCAACCCGGAACGTTGAACCCTGAACGGCTGAGCCTTGGTATTAGTAAAAACAAGGAGAATTCAGGCTGTGTCGACAAGAAAACGGATCCTCAAAGTACGTGATCTTTCGGTAAGCTTTGCTACTGAGAAGGGTCCGGCAAAAGTTATTGAAGATGTTTCTTTTTCCGTGGAACACGGGCGGACATTGGGACTTGTCGGTGAATCGGGCTGCGGCAAAAGTGTTACCGCCATGTCGATTATCCGGCTTTTACCGTCTCCGCCCAGCCGGGTTGAGTCCGGTCGTATTTTTTTCAACGGCGATGATATGCTCGAACTGAATGATACCGAAATGAGATCCATTCGGGGAAATCGAATCGGTATGATTTTCCAGGAACCCATGACGAGCCTCAACCCAACCTTCTCCATCGGTTTTCAAATCGGGGAAGTTTTGCGCATCCACCGCGGGCTAGGGCGCAACCAGGCCCGCCGGCGATGCATTGAGTTATTGGAAATGGTGGGTATCGGCTCTGCGGCATCCAGGCTCGATCAATATCCCCACCAGCTTTCAGGGGGTCTCAGACAGCGCGTAATGATCGCCATGGCCATTGCCTGCCGGCCGGGTCTTCTGATCGCCGATGAACCGACCACGGCACTCGACGTCACGATTCAAGCCCAGATTCTTGATTTGCTTGCCAAACTGCAAAAAGATCTCAACATGTCAATTCTGATGATCACCCATGATCTGGGTGTTGTGGCCGAATTTTGTGACCATGTTGTGGTGATGTATGCCGGAAAAATTGTGGAAAAAGCTCCGGTGGAGCAGATTTTCAGCCACCCGCGGCACCCGTACACCCGCGGCTTAATGACTTCCATTCCGCAGATCGGGCTCAAGCGGACCTATCTCCCGACGATCCCGGGCATGGTCCCCGGCATCGGTCAGCGTCCGCCGGGATGCTACTTTGCGGATCGGTGTGCCCGTGTTAAAGATGTATGCCGGCGCTCGGAACCCCGCCTTGACGGCCGGGGAACTGAAACACATCTAGCCTGCTGGAATCCCCATGAAAACTGATCTGATGACAGTTCAACATGTGACCAAACATTTTCCTTTAAAAGGCGGTCGGGGAATAGTTCATGCTGTTGATGATGTCAGTTTTACCCTGGAAAACGGCGAAACCCTGGGGGTTGTCGGCGAGTCCGGCTGCGGCAAGTCCACCCTGGCCCGGGTGCTTCTGCGGTTAATAGAGCCCTCCTCCGGAAAAATCTATCTGGAAGGTACTGATCTTGGTAAACTCAGTCCCGGTAGCCTGCGTGCCAAACGCAGAGAAATGCAAATCATATTTCAGGATTCTTATGCCTCCCTTGATACCCGTCAGAAGATAGGAAACATTATTGCCGAACCCCTGGTCGTCCATCGAATGGGCGACAGAATGAAACGACGCAAAAGGGTGGCACAGCTGCTCGAGATGGTTGGATTGGAGCCGGACGCCGCCCGGCGATACCCACATGAATTTTCAGGGGGTCAACGACAGCGGATCGGGATCGCACGCGCCATTGCACTCGAACCCAAACTTGTGATTGCCGACGAACCGGTATCGGC
>JAJRVC010000474.1 GCA_024277475.1 Deltaproteobacteria bacterium | reverse complement strand
CCCAATAAGTTGCAATTGAAATTACGCGAGGTCAGGAGCCCTGAATTTTGGGTTCTGAAAAAAAACAGGTCCTATCGGAAAAATTCCTTTAACCCGCAGATTCAAACCTGGTTGAATAGTTTACTGGCTGAATGGTTGATTAGGTAAATTACAGTCATAATTTCAGGATGTAACGATTGTTATCTAAAAACTTTTGGGACACAGATTTGCACAGATAAACGCAGATTAGTACAAACCGCCTAGCGGCGGAACCATGTTCAGAGATACGTAGCTGCCTGCTTGCTATGTGTCCTTTCTCGCCGAAGGCGAAACAAACTTTCTTTTTAATCCGTGTTTATCCGTGTTCATCTGTGTCCTAATTGTCCTTTCTTTTGAAATATGAAGTGTCCAATCACTTTAAGAGCGATGCGAAATCCACAGGGTTTAATTCCACGCGGCTTGCTGCGGGGAGGGTATTGAGGTAGCGCCATGACCAACGATCAGATAATAGACGGCGGCAGTCGTAAAACAGAAAAATTACCGGTATCTTTCAATGACAATCTTCCCTCTACTGAAATCCAAAAACCATTTTACGCATGGCAGGAAAAAGAAGAGATTAGTCTACATGATTACCTGGATGTGATTGTCCGCCGGAAGTGGCTGATTATTACGTTTCTCATGCTCGTTTTCCTTTCGACCCTTATCTTTACGCTGATTTCCACTAAAATTTATAAGGCCATGGCCGTCATCGAGGTGAACCAGGCATCTCCCCAGGTAACCAAGTTTGAAGAAATGCTTGGCTCGGAAGTCAAGGCCAGAGAATTTTATGAAACCCAGGTGGCATTGATCAGCAGCAAAACATTGATTGGCCGGATCATTAAAAAGCTGAATCTGATCGAGCATCCGATTCTGGTTCAAACTCTTTATGGGGATGGAAAGCCGGGTGCAATCGACCACATTAAAAAGTTCATCATATCCATTTTACCGGGGTATAAAGATAGAGACGGCGACTCGATTTTTTCCGAAGAAATGTTGAAACGACAGAAGCTGGTTGATTACATGGAAGAAAACCTGGAAGCTTCGCCCAGCAGAAAATCCATGCTGATTTATGTTTCTTTCAGCTCGCCGGATCCGAAACTGTCTCAGGATGTCGTGAATACGCTCGTGGATGAATTCATCGGCAGGAAAATGGAACAAAAGCTTGAGGCTTCCAGTATCGCACGGGACTTTCTCATGATGCAGATCGACAGGGCTAAGATTAACCTGGAAAAAGCAGATGAAGATTTAAACCGATTTGGCAAGCTGGCAGGTATCGTTTCCCTGGACGCAAAAGTAAACAGTATTTACCGCCAGCTGGAGGATTTGAATTTAGCATACACTGCGGCTGAATCAGACATGATCGCCAAAAAAGTAGCCTATCAGCAGGCGTCCAGGGACGGGCATGCCAACCTGCCGCGGGTGTTGGAAAGCAGCCTGATTGCCAATTTGAAAGAAAATTATGCCCAGTTACGTTCCGAGTACGAGGATTTAAAAACGACTTTTCATGATGATTATCCGGTGGTAAAAAATCTGAAGGCACGTATGATCAGCATCGCCGGACGCATCAAGCAGGAAGAAGAAAGGATATTTTTTTCTATTAAAAATGAATATCTGGTCGCTCGGAGGAAGGCTGTCGCCATGCAAGAGCGAATTGAACTGCAGAAGAAACTTGTTTTGGACTTGAACGAACGTGCTACGCAGTATTCGATTATGGTCCGCGAGGTGGAAACCAACCAGGCCATCTATCAGAGCCTGCTTGAGCGTGTCAAAGAAATTGAATCCATGGCGGGTGTATCCGCCAGCAATATCCAGATTGTGGACCGCGCTTCTTTGCCGATTTTGGCGGTTAAACCAAATGTTAAGTTAAATCTGTTGCTTGCTATCGTTGTCGGCCTTCTCGGAGGTATTGGGTGTGCCTTTCTATCCGAATATTTTGCCGATACCATCACGAATCCGGAAGAAATATCGGAACGGTTTCAGATACCCATATTAGGCATAATCCCCCAAGTGAAACCAGATGACGCCGGGGTTGAAAATATCTTTCTACGACACCCCCGGGCACCTTTTTCCGAGGCCATCCGCTCTTCCCGGGTATCCATACAGCTTTCAGGGGCCGACACCCGCTCAAAAAGCTTTCTGGTTACAAGCGGGTTGCCCAATGAGGGTAAAACCACCATTGCGGTTAATCTGGCTCTGAGTTTTGCAGCTGCCGGAGATAAGGTAATCCTTATCGATGTCGATTTCCGAAAGCCGCGACTCCAGGAAGTTTTTTCCCTGACAAAATCGATTAACGGTCATGGTTTGTCAGGATTCCTGGCTGCGGTGACCGACAAAGTTTGCGCTTACAAGAGATGCCATAAAAACTTAAATGTTGTTGCCTGCGGCCCTGTTCCGCCTAATCCGGTGGAACTGCTGGCATCCAAGCGGTTTCAACGTTTGTTGAAATCTCTGGTTTCCAGGTATGACCGGGTCATTTTAGACGCACCGCCGTATATCGGGTTTGCCGATGTCCTGGTGTTATCCCAGCGGGTCGGCGGGATCGTACTGGTGAGCAGCATCGGTGAAGCCAGCCGTGAAACTATTGGGCAATTTAAGAAAACAATTTCCAATATTCGCGGTACAATCCTTGGCTGCATTGTCAATAAGGTAGACTTAGATAAAAAATACGGCTATGGCGCCTACCATAAATATTATCAGGCTTACCGGCACTATTATGGCCACGATCATAAGGAAACCAGGAAGCAACTGCCTGCTGCCGATGCCGGATAAACCGGAAAAAAATGACGAATGATAGAATAGAACAGCGGACTCTATGAGGAAGACAGTTGAAATCCGTTGGGATAAACCTTTATAAAAATTCGGACTTGTTGACCCGTTTTGTGCGGCAGGTTCGATCTCTTACAGACACGCCTTCCCTTATTCAATTGCTTGCCTCTGATGCCGGCTATCTGTTGGTGTGTCGGGCGATTGTCAACGATTCCTTTCATAGAAAACAAGAAGTTATTAGAGCCATAAAAACGGTTTGTCGGATACAGGGCCTCGACTTTAAATTGCTTCAGGAAAAGCTCATACCTGCCGCCAGGGCCCTTGGATTGACATCGTCTCCGAATGCACAGCTTGATTATTACACGCTGCTTGGGGTCAGCTCGCAGGCCGAACTCCCGGAGATTAAAAAAGCCTTTCGCGAAAAAGCATATGAAGTTCATCCCGACACCCGGGTGCAAGGGCATGGTGATCATGATAAATTCGTTAAACTGAGCATTGCCTATCAAACCCTGAGTGATCCGATTTTGCGCAGACATTACAACTTGAGCCGCCGAAACCTCAAACGTTGGCATGAGGTGCCGCTACAGGTTCAAAAGAGCGACCGGCTGGGCAGGACTGGGTTCGTTATACAGTTGGCGGTACTGATTATTATTCTGGTGCTCGGCATTTTCGTCTTTGATTTTTTGGTTCCATGAGACTAAGTGCTCCAAGTTGTAATTACGGTGACGCACAAATAGTACTATTTTTCACCACAGAGACACAGAGGACACGAAAGTGAAATATTTTTTGGTGTGCTGGGAGATGTTAGCATACAAAAATCATCCGAAGCCGGCGCTTCAAATAATTAACGAAACATATCACTTAAAATTTAAGTTGGAGAAATGCAATGCATCCTCAACCATACATAAAGAGAAAATTCGTGATTCAAAGGTTCCACGGGCGTTTTGGAATATTTTTTATATTTAAAGCTCTCCTGGTTGTTGGATTTTTTTTCGGATGTGCCGCCAATCAACCTCAACAAGACTTAAAGTATTCACACAATGACAATGAAATTAGCCAAATAAATGAGCAGATACTCTCCAGCGCCCAAATGCTTTCCGACCCCAGTGACTATCTCCTGGGGGCCGGAGATTTGCTTCAGATAAGTGTGTTTGAAGCTGAAGAATTGAATTCAAAGGTCCGAGTCAGTTCACGCGGATATGTCACCCTCCCCCTTATCGGCTCGGTCCGGGTGAAAGGATTTTCCGCCAGGGAAGCAGAACAGAAAATCGAAAATTTATATCGTGAGCGCTATATAAAAAATCCCCACGTCGGTATTTTCATAGAAGAACACTTCAGCCGGCGAGTTACCCTTATGGGTCAATTTAAAAATCCGGGGACCTACGATTATCTTTCAAAACAACGGCTGTTGGATGTTATGGCTCTGGGCGGCGGCCTGAGCGACAAGGCCGGCCTTGTGGTTCAAATCCGAAAGTCCGGTGGTTCACCGGATGGACAAGGTGTTTTTTTCGTTGATTTGGATCAATTGATAAGGGAGGGCAAGTCAGAGCTCAATATCAAAATCAACGCCGGGGATGTGCTTTTTGTGCCGGAGGCCGGCGTTTTTTTCGTGGACGGTGCCGTTCGCAACCCCGGATCATATTTCATCAAACACCAGACGACGGTACAGGAGGCTTTCGTAGAGGCTGGAGGCCTCGCTCCTTATGCCAACAAGGATCAGGCAGTATTGGTGCGTTATACAAAAAAAGGTGAACGGCAGATGATTCAGCTTGATCTTTCCAAGCCGGACACTTTGGAATTAGAGATAAAAGATCGCGATGTTTTAATCGCTGAGACCAGCGCATTCGGCAAGTTGGTCCATGGCATGGGGTTTTACATAGGACTTCCCGGACTGGGAGGCATCGGCTACCGGGATCCTGCGCGCTACTACTAAAAAGGATAAATTTTACATCGAATAGTTTTTTTGGTATGGTATTAGATGCTATAACAATTGCTTTCATTTATAAAGAAACGTAATAGCTCACCAGATGCTGAGAACGCAAAGGGAAATCTAATGCCTTCAGGGAAATTAAATAATCAGAACGTGACGGATATCAATGATATCAATAGATTAAGCAATGAAATGATAGTCACTGCTATAGACGACCAAAGGAGAACGTTCCATGCGCTGGGCAATAAAAAATAAATTAGGATTAAAATTTTTCGCTATCGGTTTATCGTTTGCTCTTACGCTTCCAGGCTTCGCATCAGAATTGAAATCCGCCAGAATATATCCTACAGGCAAAATTACTATTTACAGCGGTAATCAAAGGGTCGGTGAATTCAACAAAGAAGCTCCTTTCCCAGAGGGATTTTTAATAGCTGCCGATGGAAAATGCGGTGTAAAAATGGAGGATATTTATTTGGTGGCTGAGGATGGGAGCCTGTTTTCTGTGGTCACCTCGGCCAACCTGAGGAAATTGTTAATCAAGAAAGGGACCCTATATTTTGCGGTTTCCGATATGTCTCGCTCACTTAGCTTTATCACTCCATCCGGGAGTTTAGCCGTCCTCGATATATTGTTGAATGCAGCGACAGACCGGCCACAGTTGAAAGGCTATGTAGCCGTCAATCAAAATGGGAGTGAGGTGGGCGTTATCGAGGGCGGTTCAATGATCGTTTCAACCGAGCAGGGAGAAATGATGATAGAACCCGGGCAACAAATCACCTTGGCCCAGGCGGACATGGACGTAGGTGCACCGAAAGAAATAGAAACAATCGATGAAAAAGAGGGCAAAGGAGAAAAAACAGGCAAAAATGAAAAACCCGCGATGTCAAAAAATCAAAAAATAATTTTGGGTGCAGCCGGAGGACTGGTAGCCGCAGCTGGTTTAGGTGCGCTGGCACTCGGTGGCGGGAGTGGCGGCAGCGGTGGTGGCGGCAAGGATGACGGAGGATCAGTCAGCCCGTCTTCGCCCTGACGAAGTTATGTGAACGTCGAACGCTTACAAATATTTGTAAGCGTTCACGGGTCCAAAGGTTCAGGGGTTCAAGGTTGCATTCTTGTCCCTGGGCTGCATTTGTGATACGTATTTACGAGAAAAGTGTCAGCTTCGTCAGGTCTAATCCAAAATTTGAAGCCAAATTGGCAATTATCTGGGGAAATGAACATTTTTAACGAGGACTTCGGGTCTTTAATGTCCTTCTTTGTCCTTAACCCTGAACGTTGAACCCTGAACCTGTGAACGGTTACATTGTTCGATCCTTGACCCGTCCGTTTGTGACGGGTTTTTTAATTTAAAATTGATTAATAGCGATATAAATGTAAAAATTAAAGATTCGGTAGAGGTCCAACCACTAGGACACGAAGGCATAAAAAATTGTATACTGCCTACTATAACTTAAAAGAAACACCCTTCAGTCAGTTGGTAGATCCAAAATTTACCTGGCTAAGCGAAAAACAGATAGAGGTTTTGGCTGCTTTTAAGCAGCATTATCTATATAGAAAGGGGTCTTTTCTGATTACCGGGGATGCCGGCACAGGAAAAACCGCCTTTATTAAACGTCTTTTAGCCGAAATTGAATCCAAAACAATCGTCGCAACGGTGACGGACCCTGATCTTGAAAAGCTCGATTTTTTCAACTGGCTGTCCGTAGAATTTAATCTGAGCGTAGTGTTTAAAAGTAAAGGGGCTTTTTTAACCCGTTTCAAAAGATTTTTACTCGAAGCCTATCAAAACAATATAAACGTCACCTTAATTATTGATGACGCCCATAGGATCAATCAAGAACTTATCGAAGAAATATTGACGCTCTCAACCATCAAGAAGGCCGGCAGCAAGCTTATGAGCATTTTTTTTGTCGGACAATCAGGGCTCAAGAAAATTTTACAGGAAAAGCAAAACAGCGCGTTAAGGCAAAGCATCAATGCCCATTTTCATCTAAAGCCTTTAAAAGAAGATGAAATGGTTCACCTTATCTTATATCGTCTCAAGGCGGCGGGCGCAAAGGCTGAAATATTCAGTTCAAGGGCTTATCATGAAATTTATCAATTTTCTGCAGGTTATCCAAGAATGGTGGTCAATATCTGCGATCGGGCAATGATAGCCGGGTGCGTCAGTGCAACACATATCATTGATAAGGATTTGATAATTGAATGCGGGAAAGATCTTCAGATCGCCGGCATCAAAAGGGAAATAAAAGGGTTCGATTTTCTTAATGAAATTCCCGGCTCCAAGGTGCCTGGGGCGAAAGCATTCAAAGAAAAAAATAAGGAGATCAAGAAATCGTTTTTTAGTGATTTGATAATCAGGATGGTTCCTGTGGCTCGAACAGCCGTGTTACCTGTATTTTTAGCGATTTTGGTCATCGTCGCGATATACTTCATATACCAGTTCAAATCAGCCTTTTTGTTCTGGGCGAGCACCAATCCTGATCAGGAAAAGTCAACCTTTGTGCAGAGCGAACCGGCTGCTTCAAATATAACACAGAAAAAAGAAAAGAAATCCGAAATAAACTTACCATGGGCTTCAGGTGGAGACGAAAAACCAAATCATTCAGAGAGAAAACAGGCGGAATTGCCCGCTGATGCTTACGTGGTAGATGAACTCAAGATGGATGAAGATATTTTTTCCGCCGACAATCAAAACGTACCCTCTGCTGCTGAATCTTTAGTGAAACCAACGGTTGTTGACAATTTTTCAGATGTTGATGTCAATAATAAATCTTTGCAAACCAAATCGGGTACTGAAACAACAAGTTTATCGGCCTCGGAGCAGAAAGTTACTGGGATATTTCCCGAGAAAATGGGTGCCGATATCGAACAATTACCTTTAGAGTTACCCGAAATTGAAGCGGAAAGAGAATCAACAGAGAGAGAATTTAAAATACTATCCCGCCGTTTAGCCTTAAAGTCAATGCTTACGAAAATAGAGAGACAGGAGGCTGATATTCAAGAAGTGCATCTGGAGCCCAAAACCGGAAAGGTGGTAGATGCACAAGCAGCGCGTGATTCAAAGGCAAGAACAGATGTTCAACCTCCACAATCCGTGGCAGGGAAACTATATCTTCCGGAAATAGAGCGGCAGGAAGCGGACATCCAAATAGTCCATTTGGAGCCCAAAACCGAAAAAGCAAGCAATGCACTACCGGCCGGCGATGCCAAGGCAATGAAGGACGTTCAACTCCTGCAACCAACGGAAAAAATACTAGATTCTCCGAAAAAGGAGCGACTGGAGGCTGATACCCGAGGTGATCGTCTTGAGCCTGAAATCGAAAAAATAGTCGGTATACAACTGACGGACGATTTCAAGTCAAGGACTGATGTCCAACCCCGGAAATCAGCTGTTAAGAAATCCCCACCACAGGTTCCTCCTGTAAAATCTGATTTAGACCCTATAACCAAACCCCGGCAAGAGCCGGAGACCGAAGTGGCCGGACTTGGACAAGTAAACAAGGATGGCTATCTTCGTAGCCGTCTAAACCTGAAAGAGCGATTACAATCTTTCCTGGAAATCTATTGTCGTACATACGAAGCGAAAGATTTGGATCATTTTGCCACTTTTTTTACTCCGGATGCCAAGGAAAACGACAAACCTTTTCATAAACTGCTGCCGAAATATCGCCATAATTTTGATGTCATCGAATTCATAAATTACCGGATTGAATTGCAAAAATTTAAATATGATGACGAACAGGGTACGGTAAACATCGAGGGCCGGTTTTTTTTAGAATGGCTTCCCGGTGGTACCAGATGGCGGCGGAATTCAGGTAAAATTTTTATGGAACTGCAGGAATTCGGCACATCATATAAAATAAGTCGGCTTGATTATTATGGTGATCAACCCAGGAAAGCCAAATAGGCATGCAGAATACTATAAAGTCCATCGCTAAAACAACGAGGAAAGGTGCTATGAAAAAAAAAGGATGCCCAGGATTTCAGGCTGCGGGTGTGTTTTGCGGGCTGAAAAAAAACGGTCGAAAAGATCTCGGACTTATTTATTCAGAGGTTCCGGCGAATGTTGCCGGGGTATTTACTCAAAACCGCATTCAAGCAGCCCCGGTGCAGTTGGATCGACAACGAATCACCAGGGGAGTGTGCCGTGCGATTATCGTAAACAGTGGTAATGCCAACTGCTGCACAGGGGAGCAGGGTATGCGGGATGCCGTGCACATGGCAGATTTAGCGGCTGCCGGCGTCGGCGTCGGCGGGGACGAGGTGCTGGTGTCTTCCACAGGAGTTATCGGTGAACCTTTGCCCGTCGAGAAAATAGAAACCGCCATGCCGGCTTTGATCAACGCCTTGCATGGAGAAGGCATCCATGATTTTGCTGAAGCGATCATAACGACGGACACGGTACCGAAAGTTATCAGTCGCCGCGGGGAACTGGATGGGAAGGCTTTCACTGTGACAGGTGTAGCCAAAGGATCCGGAATGATTCGGCCGGATATGGCGACCATGCTGTGTTTCGTGATGACCGATATCCAGGCCTCTCCCGTTTTACTGAAAGAAATGCTCAAGGCTGCGGTGGATCTCTCGCTTAATCGAATTACGGTGGACGGTGATACGAGTACGAATGATACCGTCCTTTTAATGGCAAACGGCCTGTCAGGTGCCGAGGTCCTCAACGCCGAGCAAAGGGGAGCTTTTCAGCCCGTTCTACACGACGTGCTGATCACTCTGGCCAAATGGCTGATAAAAGACGCCGAGGGCGCCACAAAGCTCGTTGAGATTGTGGTCACAGGTGCCGGATCGGATCAGGAAGCCCGGAGGATTGCCGACACGGTGTCCAATTCCAACCTGTTCAAGACAGCGCTATTCGGAGAAGACGCTAACTGGGGGCGAATTCTGGCTGCAGTCGGGAGGGCGGGAGTTGCGGTGGATTCTGAGAAAATAGATGTTAGGTTCGGCCCCGTTTTGATGGTGCAAGACGGGATGGGTTGCGGTAAAACGGCAGAAAAAGAAGCCACTGAGATACTCAAACAGTCTGAATTTGACATCACCCTGGACTTGAAATCGGGAAGGGGGCATGCCTCCGTTTTTACCTGTGATTTTTCAATTGATTACGTAAAGATTAACGCTGATTACAGATCATAGAGTGTATTGATTAAATGTATCGGAAATGTGAATTTCAACCCGCAACGCGTTGCCAATATCTATGTCTTTGATCCGATTACAAAAATTTCTTTCCGCCGCCGGTATCTGTTCCCGCAGGAGGGGTGAAGAGTTTATTAAAAAGGGTAGGGTTAGCGTTAATAGTGCAATTGTCGTTGAGTTGGGTACGAAAATCGATCCTGAAAAAGATCGGGTGGATTTTGACGGACAACCGGTACAATATGAGCAACCCCTGGTCTATATCGCGCTGAACAAGCCTGAGGATTATGTCACCAGCTGTAATCATCCGGGGCAAAAGATTGTGTTGGATCTGGTGGACATCGGCCGGCGCGTTTATCCTGTCGGCAGACTGGATAAAGATTCCACCGGACTATTGCTATTGACCAATGACGGTAGGCTGCATCACAAACTTTCTCACCCGTCTTTTGATCATGAAAAAGAATATGATGTCACCGTGGCTAAGCCTATAACCGATGGCGCATTGCAAAAAATGGCGGCCGGTTTGCCGATGATGGAGAGCAGAACTCGACCGGCCCGGGTTCAAAGGATAAACTCGCGACGATTTCGAATCGTTTTAAAAGAGGGTAAAAACCGGCAGGTGCGCCGGATGGTTCGAAAGGTTGGCAATCAGGTGAAAGTACTTAAACGAATCCGGGTCGCCGGCATAAATCTGGGGCGGCTGCCCCTCGGGAAATGGCGTTACCTGACGGAAAAGGAGAAAGAGGAGATTTTGCTGTGATAACATTTGACTCATTGGTAACCAGGGAAAATAAAATTGCTGTGGTAGGACTGGGCTATGTCGGATTGCCGTTAGCCGTTCATCTTGCAGCACAGTTTGGCGTTGTAGGATTTGATCTGAAATCTGAGAGAATTCAAGAGCTTCAATCAGGGTTCGATCGTACACTTGAAGTTCCGGACAATCAACTCGGTAAAACCGAATTAGTCTTTACGGATAGAGCGGACGGCCTTGCGAACTGCCGGCTGATTATTGTAGCTGTACCGACACCTATTGATGAATTCCGGATTCCTGATTTGAGCCCATTACGGGGGGCTTCGAAAACAGTCGGGCGGCATTTGCAAAAGGAATCGTGCGTTGTTTATGAGTCCACGGTTTATCCGGGGGCGACAGAGGAGGTCTGCATCCCGATCCTCGAAGCAGAATCCGGGTTGAAGTTTGGACAGGATTTTACGGTTGGCTATTCGCCGGAAAGGATTAATCCGGGCGATAAGGTTCACAGTCTGGATAAGATCATGAAGATCGTCTCCGGCTCCGACCCGGCAACCTGCAATCTACTGGCAAAGGTGTACGGTAAAATTGTCAAAGTCGGTATACACAAGGCCGGATCAATAAAAGTGGCTGAGGCCGCCAAGGTCATTGAGAACACTCAGAGAGATTTGAATATAGCCCTGATGAACGAGCTTGCTAAGATATTCGACATCTGCGGGATCGACACCCAGGAAGTTCTCGAAGCAGCGGGAACCAAATGGAATTTTTTGCCCTTCAGACCCGGACTGGTAGGCGGCCATTGTATTGGCGTTGACCCTTATTATTTGACGTTTAAAGCTGAAGCTTTGGGATATCATCCGGAAATGATTCTGGCAGGGAGGCGAATCAACGACGGTATGGGCAAGCATGTGGCCGAGCGGGCAGTAAAAATGCTCATTGGAGCCGGGAAGCAGGTTCGGGGGGCAAGGGTGGCGATTCTCGGAATCACATTTAAAGAGGATGTACCCGATTTGCGCAATACCAAAGTGATAGATATCATCAACGAGCTGAAAGATTATGGTGTGGAGGTTTTAATTAACGACCCTTTAGCGGACCCGGCAGAGGCCCGGCAATATTACGGAGTAGAATTGCAGTCCCTGGATGCGATTAAAGGCGCGGATGCTGTTATTCTTGCCGTCATTCACGAGGTTTACAGAGAAATTGGCTTGGAGGGAATCTCCGGATTGTGCACCGACAGCCATGCTCCGTTCATTGATGTTAAAGGGTGCTTTAGTCCGCAGGAAGCGCAAAGATTAGGCTTGAGATATTGGCGTCTTTGATTGATATAGCCGCAAAAAGGCACAAAAAATAAAATTTCGCACTTGATAATTTCAGCAGTTATGAGATCGAAAGTTTTGGCTTTTTACAAGATTGTCAATATTTAATGGCCAAAACACTGGATATTCTGTCTTTAGAAAGAGCTACAATTAAGCAAATTTCAGATAGCACTTGCGCCGCCGTCGACCCTTAACGTCTGACCGGTGATAAAATCGGATGCCCGGGAGCAGAAAAACAAAACCGGCATCGCTACATCGGCGGGTTCGGCAATCCTTCCCACCGGAATTGTTTTGACGATTTGTTCATAAATTTCGTTGTTGGACCAGAACGGTTCACTGAATTTTGTTCTGACCATACCGGGGGCCACCGCATTGACCTGGATGTTGAAAGGTGCCAACTCTTGAGCGAGTACTTTGGTCATCATCTCGATACCGGCTTTGGCTACGCCGTAAATTCCCATAAACGGCGCGGATCTTTTGGCGGCAATTGAAGTAATGCTCACAATTTTGCCTTTTTTCCGGTCCCGCATGATCTGGGCGGCTTTGCGGGAGCACAGGAAGGTGGCGTTTAAATTGCTGTCGATGATTTTATTCCACAACCCGGGGTCGGCATCAACCACGCTGGTGACAATGTTCATGCCCACATTATTGATGAGGCCGTCGATGCGGCCGAATGTTTCGATTGTCATATTGAAGAGCCGATCTACTTCCTCACTTTTGGCGATGTGCGTCTGAACGGCTTTTAGCCGATCCCCGGCGTTAAGCGCTTTGCCGGCCGCATCAAGTCCCTCCTGTTTTCGACCGCAAATGACTACTTTTGCTTTTTGGTCCAGCAGCATTGCGGCAATTTCCAGTCCGATGCCCCTGCTGCCACCGGTAACCAAAAATACTTTATCTTCCAGGTTAAACGCCAGATTTCCCATTGCTACCCCCTTTTTATCTTAACTTCGTTTGAAATTTCTCTTTTGGTACCAATTCCGAAACAAATTTTCAATGATAATTAGCTAATAAATCCTAAAAGCTCTGGCGGAAGACTTGAATGGATGCAGGTTTTTAGATCAAAAAATTAGCAGTGTTGGTTTATATGACCGAGGATACTGTGATAAATTGGTGGGTTAGGGGGATGATGGCTCAGAGGAGGGGCAAGTAAAAATCGGGTTGATATTTTTTGAACAGGGACAGGCCGGCCAGCATAATCAAGATCAGACTTTGGTTTTGGAACTATCGATGGTTTCGTAAAAAGTCCGGAAAAGGCCAGATTTTCGTATAATAATTTCAACAGGCTCTGGGTCGAATCTTGAAAATTTTTACGAGATTGTCAATTATGATGTGGCCGCAAAAAGGCACAAAAACCACAAAAATAAAATTTCACACTTAATAATTTCAATAGGTTATGAGATCAAAATTT
>JAJRVC010000473.1 GCA_024277475.1 Deltaproteobacteria bacterium | reverse complement strand
TAGAGGGGCAGGCTCAACCGGGAGATTTGTATATTCTCAAAATTGATTCAAACGGTGCTGCAGCACTTATTGATGCTAAACGATTCAAAGGCATGCGGACTTATGAACTTGCAGCGAAGCTCAAAGAAGAATATGGAGATAACAACAGTGTGACCTGTATCGGTCCGGCCGGAGAGTTGCAATTGACTGCGGCCTCCATCCAGACAACCGATGCCGATGGCCGTCCCTGCCGGGCCGCCGGTCGTGGAGGATTGGGGGCCGTGATGGGTGCCAAGGGCCTTAAGGCCCTTGTGGTCGGCATGGGTGGTAAACCGGCCGGTATATTGGCTGATGCGCCGGCCTTTAAGGAGGCGGCTAAAGCTTATGCCCGGGATGTGAAGGCAGACGAATTTAGCGGTGAAATTCTCCCTGAGCTTGGATCAGCAGTTCTGGTAGGCCCGATCAATGCCGCTGGTGCGTTTCCGACCTGCAATGCAAAAATGGGACAGTTTGAGCATGCCGACAAAATCAGCGGGGAAACCATGGCTGCGCTAATTAAGGAGCGTGGCGGCAAAACAACCCATAAGGGC
Organism: Deltaproteobacteria bacterium; assembly: GCA_024277475.1. Next base: position 30,809 of record JAJRVC010000473.1, on the reverse strand, counting down.
TGCTCACAGTGCATCATTCATTGTTCCAATGAATTCGTGGATTCAAAAGGGAAGTATGTCACAGCATCACTGGAATATGAAACTATCTGGTCTATGGGCGGAATGATCGGCAATGGTGATCTGGATGCCATCGCAAAACTTGATTTTCTCTGTGATGATATCGGTTTGGATACCATTAGCACAGGCGTGGCGATTGCCGTGGCGATGGATGCCGGTTATAAAGATTTCGGCGATGGCCCGGCAGCCATAAAAATGGTTGAAGAAGTCGCACAGGGAACCGAGTTCGGCAGGATCCTCGGCAACGGTCCTGTTGCAGTCGGAAAGCATTTCAACCATGACCGTGTGCCGGTCGTCAAAGGGCAAAGTATTGCGGCCTATGATCCCAGGGCGATTCAAGGTATGGCGGTCACTTACGCAACCAGCCCCATGGGCGGAGATCACACCGCCGGCTGGGTTGTAGATCAGAATTTAGAGGATTTTGGGGGAACTCTTGATCGATTTTCAGCCGAAGGTCAGGTGGAAGCCTCCCGCAATACCCAGATTCACATGGCCGCTATTGATACCGTGGGAATTTGTGATTTTGCGCAGACGGGTTTGGCCACTCCGGAGGGAATTGAAAATGTTTATAAAATGGTTGCGGCCAAGATGGGTAAATCTTTCGGTGAAGATGATTGGCGTGCATTGGGTTTAAAGGTGATGAAAGCCGAGCGGGAATTCAACCGCAAGGCCGGATTTACGAATGAGGATGATCGGCTGCCCAAAATGTTTTATGAGGAGCCCCTGCCGCCACACAACAAAGTGGTTGTCATCAGCGATGAAGAGATGGATAAAACGTTTGATTTTTAAAAGATTTCACCAACAATGAAGATCAGGGTTATATTATTCGGGACTTTGAGAAAGTCTTTTCCCGGTCACGATCCGGTCTATGGAGTGGAAGTTGAACTTCCAGAGGGCTCATCGGTAGGGGATCTGATTTCGCATATTGATCTTCCCGCCAAAAAATTCGGCATGGTATCGATGGACGGTCATTTGGTCAAGGCCGGAAACCTGCTCCGGGAAAATGCTGTCGTGAGGGTGTTTCAGCCTGTTTTTGGGGGGTAAAAGTGACAGTTCAGCCACAAAGATACGAAGGCACAAAAGAAAGGAAAATGAAGGTTTCAGGCGGCAGCCCCGCCGCCGGCCAAAAAAACGGCCGGTCAAATTGAAAAAGAAACTGATGGACGCCGAACATCGAACGTCGAATGAATGTATTCTGTCTGTTTTAAAAAAGATTTAGCGAAGCGTTTCCATAACTTTAGGCACTTTAGCTCACTTTAGTTCATTTTAGGCACTTATATGTAATAAAACAAACACTGCCTTTCAGGGAGAAACCAGTGCCCCCGCGGAGCGGGATCTTCGACGGGCCCTCTGGACCCCGGTATCTACTCATAGCTCAAGGTGATCCTGGGGGTCGGCGGATGGACGATTTTTACTTTACCCCTTGCCAGTTGATGTCGCCGGTAAATATCTTCCACCACCTCTTCAACGGAATTCAACTTCGGGTTGCCATAAATAGATTGGTAATGTTCGATCTGTTTTTTCACCAGGGGAGCCAACTGCTCGTGGGTTGCCAATTGCTCCGGGGTAAATCCCTGTTCAAGTCCTTCGGAGACCAGCTCCACGACATCATAGTCATACCCCAGATCTTTAAAATCGCTTTGCCCCGGTTCAAGGCCGGCTGTAGGTACTCGATAGACGATGGTTTCATCCACTCCCAGAAACAGTGCCATTTCCCTGACCAGTCGTTTTGACAAACCGGCGATGGGACTGAAATGAACCGCGCCGTCACCAAACAGGGTGTAATAACCGATGCCGTAATCTTCATCCTTGTTGCCGGTACCGGCCAGTAATTTTTTTTCGGTGGCGGCTTTTGTAGACAGCACATTGGCCCGTACCCGGGAAATCAGGTTTCCTTTGTGGTAGTCTATTTCGTATGCTTCCGGGTTTGTTATCTTGAATGCCTCTACCGGCTTTTCGATGCTGTGGATTTCATAGCGGATATCCAGCGCTTTTACCAGGATTTGCGCGTCTTTGACGTCTTGCATTTTATTGATGCTTGAGGGGAGAATGTAGCCGACAAGTTCGAGTGCATCATTTTTATTTGAGTTGTAGCGCTCAAATGCCGATTTTATCAAAGCCGCAGTCGTGCTGGAATCAACACCGCCGGACAATCCCACAATACAGCCCGTGGATTGCGTTTTTTTAACCGTGCCGATGATAAAATCACCGATTTCCCTGCAAACCGTCTCACAGTTTATTGTGGGTAGTTTTATCTTATTCATTTTGTTCTCCCGTATCCTTATTCTTGACAAAACAACCGGCAGGTGTGGATTTTTTTAAGGAGCATGCCCCGTTATAGCGTGCCCTTCACGAAGCGAGTTCTTTGAAAAACAGTGATACAGAGAAGATTCTGATTTTACCATATGTTTTGAGATCAAGGAGGTGCCGATCGCCGGATATGATTATTTTACATATTCCGGATACAGCACAACGAATAAACATATCATCAGAAGGATCATCTTTAATTATTGTTTTCCAGCACCCGGGTTTGATTTTTACTGCTTTAAAATAAGGTAGAATTTCGTGATTTAGAAGAAAGCCAATATCGTTTTCAGATAAGTTGAACTTCGGATAAGCTAAAACCCGAAGATATTCTTCGGTGATTTCTTTGGAAATAAAAGGTTGAATTTGATCGGCCTTCCAAAGCTGGATAAGTTTGCCAGGCTTTCCCTCGAATAAAAGAGCGGATACAACTACGTTTGTGTCAATGACAACTGACTTCATTTGGACCTTGCCCATTTTACTGCTTCCGCTACACAGTCAGGTTTCAGGCCCATTTTTTTTATCTTTGATCTAATCTGTTGAAGACCGGTATCATAGATCTTCAATGGTTTCATGACCACCACACCGCCATTGAGCTCCACATCAAAGTATCTTGCTTCCGGTATTTGATCAATAATCTGCTTGGGAATAGTTATCTGGTTTTTAGTTGTAAGCTTAGCGAGCATGTCCTTGTCTCCTTGTTTCCTTAATATCTTACATAACTATATCCTTTCAGATAAATATGTCAAACAAAAAATTATGCATGAGAAGGTTTCGTGACACTTTCTTCCCTTATTTTCTGAGTCACGTATTTCCTGTTATCCAATATTCGTAACTTTTCTTATTGTCAGTTTTGAGCAGCCGTTAACGGCCCCTGTGGGGGGTTAATGTCCGTTGGGTCCTTTTTCTCAAGCATTTTTTTATTCCATTCCCTATACCGGGAAAATTTTCGCTGCAGGCTTTTACGATACTCAGCAAAACTCATACCTGAATTCGCGGCTTGACGCTGCAGGATTTGCTCGGAGGAACGAATTCCGCGCCAGAGTTCACCGTTAAATATCTTTTCAAAATAGCGGTCATAAAGAAATCCAAATTCGACCATAGAAGGCAGGAATTCCTGGTATTTATCACTCAGCCCAAACTTAGCGAAGGGGAACCCCCGGGCCAGATCCAGATGATAACCGATCAACATTCTATTGGGGTTAACGGATATTAGAGCATGGGGTACACAGTTGTGCTGGGGAATGTTGTATTTTACTCTGAGCCAATCGGTCAGCTCCTTTCCCGATCGCAACTGGGCCTCATTGACCGATAAAATACCTGTTGGTTTAAGGAGGGAAGATTTCGAGTTTTTGAGTTGGCCCTTTTTTTGATCACCGATTTTGATTTCTTCGAAATCTTTACCCTCAAAACAAATACCAATGAAGGCATGATTAAGGTTTAGATAAACTTCCTCATCATCGGCCCAGATCGAATTTCCGGCATGAAAAGCGACCTGGTCTTCCTGAACCAACCGGTAGACACGCCCGAATCGATCAATGAAAAAATTATAAGACTTTTTGCGTAGAAGATATTTGATCAGCCGTTTGCTGTATTTCTGGATAGAGCGATTCATTTCCGGCATGAAGGGGTACAGGTCGCTTTCCGATGCATGATACACAATACCTGCGATTTTATTCGTAGTCTTACTATTCGCCGGCAACTTTTTGGAATTTTTTGGGAACCGATAGTATTCGCGGGGTATATTGGAAATTGTGTATGTTGTGATTATCTGCAGTCGGTTGCTGTAAATTTCACGATCAGATGTTTTCTCCACCAGCCAGATAGGTTTTCGCAGATATTCGGGAACCGGCTCGGATTCATTTTGATATTTTGCAGTTTTGACGACCGGTGAAGGCGAATGGCTTTCGCTTTCGAGCGTCTGAGAAGATAGTAGCGGCTTTTGGGCGATACGATCCGGTTTGGAACTTATGATCCGTTGAAAAGTCAGGGCCGATAAAATGGGGTTTTGTAAATATTCGGCAACCTGTCCGGACCTGTTTTGATGATTTAAGGGTTTGATGATAGAAGAAGGTGGTTGGTCTTCACTTTCGTGCGGCCGAGAAGAAAGCATCGTCTTTTCGATGGTACGATCCCGGGTGGAATTTTTAATCCGTTGAGAAATCAGGGCTATCAAAACGGGATTCTGCAGGTATTTGAGAACCCGTGCGGGCCCATGTTGATGATTTGCAGGTTTGACGACAGTTGGGGGTGAATGGCTTTCACTTTCGGGCGTCTGGGAAGACAGTAGCGTCTTTTGGGTGATAGGGTCCGATGTGGAATTTATGATCTGCTGAGAAGCCAGGGCCATCAAAATGGGGTTTTGGAAATATCTGAGAACCAGCTTAGACTCATTTTGATGTTTAGCCGGTTTGATGATAGCTAAAGTTGGGTGGTTCCCGCGGTTGCGCGACTGTGCAGATAATAGTGTCTTTTGGCTGATACGATCCGATGTGGAATTTATGATCTGCTGAGAAGCCAGGGCCATCAAAATGGGGTTTTGGAAATATTTGAGAACCAGCTCAGGCTTATTTTGATTTTTTGCAGGTTCGATGGTAGCTGCAGGCGGATGTTTTGCGCGGTTGCGCGGCTGTGCGGACAATAGCGTTTTTTGGCTGATACGAACCGGTTTGGAATTTTTGACCTGCTGAGAAGTCAGGGCCATTAAAACAGGATTTTGTAAATATTTGGCAACCCGCGCGGACCGCCTTTGATGATTTACAGGCTTGACGACAAGTGAAGGTGAATGGTTTTCGCTTTCAGACGTCTGAAAAGATAGTGGCGGTTTTGGGGTGATAGGGTCTGATTTGGAATTTATGATCTGTTGAGAAGTCAGAGCCGTCAAAATAGGATTCTGCAAGTATTTCAGAATCTGCTCAGGTCTGGTTTGAAATATTGCAGGTTTTGCGATGGCTGTAGCCGGATGGTTTCCACGGTTGCGCAGCTGTGCGGACAATAGTGTCTTTTGGCTGATACGATCCGGTTTGGGACTTATGATCTGTTGAGAAGCCAAGGCCATTAAAACAGGGTTTCGTAAATAATCGGGAATCTGGACGGACCTATTTTTATGATTTACAGGCTTGATGATGACCCTATATGAATTCGGGTTGTCTCCGCTCCCGGAGCGTTGGGAATGAAATACCGGCTTTCGGATAATGACTTTTGCATTCGTTATTTTTACCTGCTGAGAATTCAGCTTGATCAGCGCATCAAGATTAAAGCTTCCGACCAAAGGGGAAATCGCCGTACCGACCCCCAAAATAAAGAACATTAGAATTGCAGACCCAATTGCATACCGTAATTTGTAGAGCCACAATAATTTACTATGGGGAGCGGAAACGACGCCTGTACAGATAAGCTTTTTTACAGCTTTTTTGCTGCCGGGCCAAATTTGTTCAGCATTATTTAAAAGCTTTTTGCGAAAAGCAATTCCGGCTATCGGGGGGTAAAGCTTGTAGGGTGCAGATATCTTTTGATGTTCATTTATGGCCTGTTTCAGGAATTTCAGCTTTAAAGCGGGGTCTGGGATAACAACGGACAGCTCTTCGATAATTCGCCGATAATTTTTCGGCGGCAATTTTAAGGAATATGTCGTGTCCATGGGTTAAGGCATGATAATGGATTTAATCGTAGAAGATTTGGCGGAAGGCCCGCATTTCAGTGTCTATTGATGAAATGGAGTATTTATTTTGCTGCCAGCGAAATAATCGGGGACTAAATTATAGGTTGTCCGCTGCAGACGGATCAAGTTTCGCGTGTCAGGTCTCAAAGGCGCTAAGTCCTCAAATGAGACTTCACAAAATCCTGTGCCATTATCATTTTCATGAAGTTTCCTGGTGACAATTCAACCAACCGCAGAGATTGCAGAGATTATTTAAAATTATCTTTTTTGAACATCTCGGCGTTCTCTGCGAACTCTGCGGTAAATTATTCGGATCTGTCTTCTAATTTTCATGCATGGCGGCGATCAGAGCCCCTTTTGCCGTGGCATTGAGCGGATCTTCCGCAATCCGGATTTTGTTGAAATCCAAAGGGATTTGCTCCATATTCAAGAAATGCTCAAAGCGTTCCTTGAAACCGCGCACCTTGGCCGTGCCGCCACTTAACACGATAGGGATCGGGCGATCTATTTTTAGCGTGGTGGATGTCTGAACAATGCTGTCCTTGAGAGATCTTACCAGGCTCATAATCAGGTCATCGTAGTATATATGCAGCGCATCCTCGATATCATTAGAGGGTTTTCTTTGGAGATCAAAACCATTTTCCTTGACACCTCGCACTCGAGTATTGATTGTACCGGTGACCGAGGCCGTCGCGTCGTCGATATAATCGCCTCCTTTATTGATACTGAAAGAGACAAGAGGTACGGATAGGTAGGCTAGACAAACGTTACACATGCCCCCGCCGGCACTGATACCCATACCGGTGAAACTTTCATCTTCCAATTCGGAAAAAATAACCGCTAGTCCCTCGTTGATGCTATTGCTGGTATAGCCTTTTTCAGTTAAATGACGCTTTAAGACGGTTTCATGATAAATGATATCAGTCTCGGAACCTTTTGGCGGGTCGGGTATGGAAAAATATAGTTTAGAATCAGAATTTTGCGAGGATTCGATCAGTTCGTTTAGAATTTTCTTTATAATTTCTACGGAATAAGATTCCTTGGGATTCAGCAAACCCTGGCGCATGGGACGACGGGTTTCCGTGTTGAGCATATTGGCGAAGATTTCAGCCCCGTCGCCGAATACAATCAAAGAATTGTCGATTCTATGATATTTTATCTGGTTCTGATTCAGAATTCTCTCGGTGAATTTGGAATAATCCACTGAGATAAAGGCATTGCGGTGAGAGCTGAAATCAATTTTTCCATTTTTCTTCTCGGAGAAAACGATTTTAGAGGTTCCGATGTCTACACCCACCACTCTTTCGTTCGAAGCTCCAGCCTCTCCGGGCGTCTCTTTTTGTACCTGATGTTCCATCGTTTGATCGGATGCGGCCTCGTGGTTTTTTTCACCCTTATTTTTGTTTTGCGTCATTTTAATGTCTCCTATCTCCTGGTTATCCCTGTTCTGGGTATGTTCATGGCTTTGTTAATGGGATAAGCAAAGATTATGCCGAATTAAGGGCTCGGATAAAACTTGATATAAATATAGCAAGTTATAGGATTATGGAGTCGATCTAATCAAGGTCGGCGACAAAAATATGACGGGTTTTCCACCGGGGTTCGATTTCCTGTTATCCGAATTTTAGAAATTCTATAAACGTTGAACTCTGAACCTGTGAACGGTTACCCTAAATTTTTATTTATGCAAATTCCAGGCGCACACCACGCCAATGCCGGCCTTTACCAGGGCATCGGCGGTGCGGTTGAGCGCATCGTGTTTATCCAGGTAGTTTTGTTCCAGGGCATCCATCAGGCCCCGGGATATAATTTCCTCTTTCGGCAGGAAGTATTCCAGAATATCGCTGGGGTGTTCCCGGGCGGCGTCCACCTCGGGATCGCCGCCTTCGTGTTTGGCGGCAATGTTGGACACCTCCCGGGCCACTTCGACCAGTTCATCGCGCCGGTTATAAGGCTGAATGACGATCGATTTCTGGGTCTCGGTGATATGGTGTTCAAAGCGCACCTCTTTCTCCAGGCCCAGGGCTTTGCGTATTTTTGCGGCCTGCCGGATGGTCCGGTTGTCGGCCGAGTTGGACAGATTAAAACCGATCAGTGACGTGGTACCATCCTCACGGGCAAACAAACGTGCGGCCATCAGGGTCCAGAGGACTGCCAGGGGATTATCGTTGCCCATGAAAACTGAAATTTTGAACTCATTATCGACCCCCAGTTTGTGCAGCAGGTAAGCTGCCAGGATAGTGCCGGCGTTGATATTCAATACCTGACGGACGCCGTAATTTGTGTAATAATAAAGATATTCATCAATCCATTTGTAAGGGTAATCGTTGGGCTGGCCGATACCGCCGAAATAGCCGGTGATGGTTTCCGGCCCCCCGAGATGAATGTTGGAACCATCGGTACCTTTGGTGTCAAGGGTCTCGACGTAGGTTGCACCGATCACCTGTACCGCTGCTGAGGTAGCCAGGATATCGCCGTTGTCTTCGGCCTGCTCCTTCATGTTGCGCACTCTGATGTAGCGGCCGGGCATCAATTCCTTGTTTTTGATGGCTTGCCTGGCCTCGGCAATCAGCCAGGGAAAAAACTGCAGGGCACTAATTTCCAGGGTCACCGCGTTGTCCTGATTGATCTCCGTGCCCGCGTCACGGTCAGCTAAAATTCGATCATAATAATCGGCCATGGAGACAAACGCTTCTTTGTCGCGCTGCTCAACTAGCCATTGAAGCCCGGCAACATAGGGTGATTTGATATCCTTTAACCGGGTCATCAGGTTTTCTAATTTACCAGCCACGGCTGCCTTGCGGTTAATTTCTTCCGGACCACCGTACTTTTCAATGATCGCCAGAATTTGATTGACCGTTTCATTCGCGGGGTCGGTTAATAAATCATTTACTTCATTCAGACGATCTTCGGAAATTTTCAATAGCTCTCTTAAATTGTCCATGACCAAATTCCTCCTGGTAGGGCCAAGCGCCTGCCCATCGGTAATTTATAAAAGACTTTTTTTAGGACACGGGTGAACACAGATAACGCAGATTATTTAGTAAATGAAAATTAAGTGTATAAGAATTTGATTAAGGGTGTGATCGGGTTTAACCGCATTAATTTTTTGTATCTGTGTTTATCTGCGTTAATCTGTGTCCCATTTTAAAAAGTTAAATCGCTATTTTTTTATTGACTTAAGGAACTTCTCTTCTTCACCGGCGATCATATTATAGCAGTGCTCGGCTGCGGGAAATTCACCGGCCCTGACTTCGGCTACATAGTCTTTCATGGCATTGGTCACCATTTGCGCCACGTTGCAGTATTTTTTTACGAATTTGGGGGTGAAGGCCTGGAACTGGCCGATTGTATCGGAGACGATCAAGAGTTGACCGTCGCAGTGAGGCCCGGCACCGATGGACAGAACCGGAATAGTCAGGTTTTCGGTGATGTATTTGCCTACTTCGGGTGGAATGGCCTCAAGTAGAATCATCTGGGCCCCGGCTTTCTGAACAGCCAGGGCATCCTCCACAACTAAAGCGGCGGTTTCGGCCGTACGCCCCTGGGCTTTATGCCCGCCTAATTGACCGGAAGACTGGGGGGTTAATCCGATATGCCCCATGACGACGATTCCGGCTTCCACGATGGCCTTGATCTGGGGCGCTATACGAATTCCGCCTTCAAGTTTGATGGCATCGCAGTTAGCCTCTTTTAAAAACCGGCCGGCATTTTCGACGGCTTTTTCCAGCGAAGACTGGTAGCTCATAAACGGCATGTCGCCGATGACAAAGGTGTTCGACGCGCCGCGGCTGACTGCTTCGGAATGATAAATCATTTGATCCATGGTCACCGGAATGGTCCCGGAGTAGCCATAAACGCACATTCCCAGCGAGTCTCCCACAAGCAGCATGTCAAGTCCGGCGGCTTCGGCAAACTGGGCGGTGGGAAAATCGTAGGCCGTCAGGAAAGTTATTTTTTCGCCTTTTTTCTTCATTTCGTAAAAATCAAAAACGTTCTTTTTTTTCGCCATGATGGGCCTCCTCCTTTTTTTGTTAAAATTCTAAGTTGTTCGGCGTTCTTGGGAAAGGAATGACATCCCGGATATTGCTGATGCCGGTGACCATCATCAGCAGACGCTCAAAACCCAGTCCAAAGCCGCTGTGAGGCACGCTGCCATACATGCGGGATTCCAGGTACCACCAGTATGGCTCTTTTTCCATTCCGCTTTCATCTAGCTGCGCTTCCAACACCTCCAGGCGTTCTTCGCGCTGGCTGCCGCCGATGATTTCTCCTATGTTGGGTACCAATACATCCATAGCGGCGACGGTTTCATTATCATCATTTAAACGCATGTAAAACGGTTTTATCGTTTTGGGATAATCATAGACGATAACCGGCTTTTTAAAATTTTGTTCGGTCAGATAACGTTCATGCTCCGTCTGCAGGTCTTTGCCGAATCGGACTTCATACTCAAATTTATAACCGGATTTTTGTAAAATATCCACAGCTTCCCGGTAAGGCAATCGAACGTAATCCGAGGTGGCTGTATTTTCCAGGGTTGACATCAAATTTTTATCCACCCATTTTGCAAAAAGCTCGAGATCCTCGGTACATTTATCCATGACATAGGATGTCAGGAATTTGATCAGTTCTTCGCCAAGATCCATGTTGCCTTCCAGATCGCAGAAGGCCATTTCAGGTTCGATCATCCAGAATTCAGCCGCATGACGGCGGGTGTTTGAATTTTCAGCCCTGAAGGTCGGGCCAAAGGTGTAGACATCTCCCAGGGCCAGGCAAAACATTTCCGCCGAAAGTTGTCCGGAGACGGTGAGATTGGCCCTTTTGCCGAAAAAATCCTTTATATAGTCCGTCTTTCCGTCTTTTAGTGGTAGCTTTTCCAGATCCAGGGACGTTACTTTGAATAATTCACCGGCACCTTCGCAATCCGATCCGGTAAGAATGGGTGTATGGATGTAATAAAAATTTTTGTCCTTGAAAAATTTGTGGACAGCATAGGACATCTCAGATCGCATGCGAAAGGCGGCCCCGTACTTGTTCGTTCTGGGTCTTAGGTGGGCTATGGTTCTTAAAAATTCATCACTGTGGCGTTTTTTCTGCAAAGCATAAGTTTCCGGTGCCAGGCTGATGATTTCAACAAGATCTGCCGAGAGTTCCCATTTTTGACCCTTCCCCTGGGATTGGACCAGTTTTCCGCCGACAACCACCGCGGAACCGGTGGTTAATTTTTTTATGTCATTATAATTAGGCAGCGAACCATCTGCGATTACCTGTATGTTTTTCAGACAGGAACCGTCATTGAGTTCAAGAAATAAAAATTTTTTTGAGGTCCGCAGGGTTCTGATCCAACCTTTTATCAACACCTCATCCATGGGCGCCTCAGATTTTAACAATTTGAATATCTTTTCACGTTTCATAAATTCATCTCCATAATTACCGGTTAAAAGCTATTCCAAGTTTGGAAAATGAAGTGCTGAGCTTTGTATCATTATATTAATCTATGGCCGCCTATCAAGAAAAATCGGCAACCCGGATAAACCTGGAAAATATTTTGCTGGATAAATAATTCGCAAACATGATGTGACTTCACGATAGAGGTGCTAAACATGATTTTGTCCTATCCGACAGAAGAAATGGGGCAAAGAAAGAATGGAGCAGAGGTAAAAGAATGGACGAGGTCCGCCTCGGAAGAATAAGAAATTGGGTTGGGCTATCGCACTACCTGCATTAACATGACACCTACAGTCAATGCTATCATAACGCCCAGCATCATTACCTTGGATGCCTTTTGGGTGAGTCGAATCAAAGCTGCGGCGATTGAAATTATCGCCATTGCAGCAATCAATGATGCCGGGGCCATTACCCAGGGAATGTCTTGCGCCAATATTGCAAGAGACTGCATCTGAAATACCCCCTTGGACCTGGTTTTATCACATTTTTTCTTACAACAATTCTATACATAGCTCACCTGTTCAATGTCAATAAAAAAATCTGGAAAATATCGTCAATCAAATATTTAGGCTTTACAAATACAGATATAGCTGGTATTGGTCCGGGCTTTCTTAAAAAAATTCGATCAAGGCTTTGAAAAAAGGCGGTAGGTTATGGAAGAGTCAGTAACAAAATCAGCGGATGAAACAGCCTGGTATGAAAATGATCAGCCAATCCGGGAGTTTTTGGAAAGTTTCCGAAAACCTGAAATTTTAAAAGCTGACCATCAAGCCGAAGAATTCTCTTGGGTCGAAATAATGAAAAATTCCATTCAAATATCATAATACGGTCATCACAGCGAATCGGACCGGCCTATTTGCCATCGTTTTTCCTCCTGCCGGCATGAGAGCATGATCTATGTCTTTCTCAGAAAAAATGATTCAAATTTTAAATTACGGTGCCATAAACCTTGCCATGGCCATCGGATACCGAACCGGTCTTTTTGATGTTATGGACGCATTTGACAGTTCTCAAACCATTGATGACATATCCAACAGGGCCGGTTTGAACCCGCGTTATGTCCAGGAGTGGCTGGGCGTCATGACTACCGCTGAAATTGTGGAATTATGCCAGGGAAAGGATGGTGAAAATAAGTATTATCTACCGAAACACTGGGGGGATTTGATCACCCGGAGGGCCGGGAATTCCAATTTGGGCGTATACACCCAGGAGATACCTCTTTTAACCACCTGCGCTATAGAGGATGTGATTGACGGATTTGCCACCGGGGAAGGTGTTACCTATGACCACTATCCGAAATTTCAGGTCTTCATGTCTCAGCTGGCCAATGCTAAACACCGTCAGGTTCTGGTAAATAATTTTTTGCCCTCCGTCGATAGCGGCCAAATGATACTGCGTCTGAAATCCGGCATTCAGGTCTGTGACCTGGGTTGTGCGGAAGGAATCGCAGTGATTCTCATGGCCAAGGCATTTCCTCAAAGCCGCTTTGTCGGGATAGACATATCAGTCGAGGCAATTGATGAGGCCCGCAAACAGGCTCGGCAGCAAAAAATCGGAAACCTTGATTTTTTAGTGCTGGATGCTGCAGAGCTTAAAAATAATTGGGAAATGAAGGGATTATTTAATTATGTCACAGCCTTTGATACCATTCACGATCAAACCAGACCGTTGGATGTTCTGCGGGGAGTCAACCATATTCTGACAGCGGACGGCCGGTTTTCAATGGTGGATATTGCAGCCAATTCCAATTTAGCGGACAATTTAACCCACCCCATGGGACCATTTTTATACACAGTAAGCTTAATGCACTGTATGCCGGTGGGTCTGGTAGGCGGGGGCACCGGGCTGGGAATGATGTGGGGACGTGAAAAGGCGGTTGAAATGCTCCAAAAGGTTCAGTTCCAAAAGGTCCAGGTGTTGGAAATACCGGAGGATCCTTTTAATCTCCATTTTTTTTGCTGTAAATAAAAAATCATCGTCATAATGCCACCGTAATATAGTACCCCTGCTCCCCCCGCTGCAGCAGCAGCACGATTGAATTTTTTCGACGGGATTTGATGACGGCTTTTTTGAAATCCTCACTCGTTTGGATGGTATAATCATCTATCTGCCGAATCACATCTCCGGGCTGTGCGCCGATTTGGTCAAGGTAGGAATTTTTCTTTATTTTTGAAATCACCACCCCTTCTCTGGCATATATCCGATAGGCCTTTCTTTTTTTCTGCGTTAGATCCTCGATTTTGATCCCCAGAAGCCTGAAGGCCAGATCCTCGGCCAGTTCCAGGGGATACACTTTTGTATTTATCACCACGTTTCGTTTTTTCCCGTTGCGCCAGAATATCGCTTGCAGCGTATCCCCGGCGGCTATACTTTTGGTGACCGCCTTATAATCATCGATGGAATTAATTATTTTGTTGTCGATAGATAGAATAATGTCGCTTTCCTGCATCCCGGCTTTTTTAGCCGGACTTTTCGGCTCCACTGTTTTTATGACGATCCCCTTATTGCCCGGGACTTCCAGATACCGTGCCAGTGACTCATCCATGTTTTGCACGGTGATGCCTATCCAGGCCTGAATTACTTCACCGTATTGAATCAAATCCGATATGATTTTACGGGCTTTACCGATGGGGATCGCAAACCCGATTCCCTGGGCTTTGGCATAGATGGCCGTATTGATGCCAATCAAATCTCCGTTGATGTTCAGTAACGGTCCCCCGCTGTTACCGGGATTAATTGAAGCATCGATCTGGATAAAATCGTGGTACACTCTGTCCTGGGCCCGGATACTGCGGTTTATGGCGCTGATTACCCCGGTGGTCACCGTGTGGGAAAACCCGAAAGGATTGCCGATGGCTATGACGGTTTCACCGATCATCAGATCCTCGCTGCTGCCCATTTTGATCGCAGGAAGCCTGCCTTTAAAATCGATTTTTAAAACCGCCAGATCAGAGTCGGGATCCGCCCCCACTATCCTGCCGTCGAATTCGCGTTCATCCTGCAGCACTACTTTTATGGTGCCTGCTTTTTGGATGACATGGGCGTTGGTCAAAATAAGTCCTTTTTCCCCATCAATAATCACCCCGGATCCCAGGCTGGTATTCTGCTGGCGGCGTTCAAAGCGCGGGTCGAAAAAATCACTGAAAAATTCATCGAAAAAGGGGTTGAGACCAAACCCGGAAAATGGACTGGTGCGCTTGCGTACTTCGTAAGCGGAACTTATATTTACCACTGCCGGACTGACTTTACGCACCGCCCTCACAACGGCGGTTTCGCGGTTCAGCTCGTAAGCGTAACTTCCGGGTGCCTGAATCAGCATCAGTGAGCAGAGTGAAAAAAATGACAATGAAGAGGGGTCTTTGTTTGTTGATTTGCCTGTGTGCTTGCATTTATTGCCTTCGTGGATTAGTAATAGTTCACCGCAGAGTTCATCTGGGGAAAGTCATGATAAAATTAAATGGATTAAGTATAGATATATAGATAATACGTCGATTTTTCGTTTCTCCAAATAATAATCATAAAAAATAAAAATTCCAGCTATCTTTTTCGTTTAACTCAATAACAAAAAATAATATCTAGGGTACCAACTCTATGGCCATAGATTCTTTTGAAGATATTTTGTCTTTTGTAGAAAAGCCAAGCCGTTACCTGGGCTCCGAAATTAATGTCGTAAAAAAAGACCCTGGCCGGGTCAAGCTCCGTTTCGCCCTGGCGTTCCCGGATCTGTATGAGATTGGGACTTCCCATTTTGGAATGCAGATACTTTACCATATCTTGAATGCGGACCCGGATATTGCAGCTGAAAGAGTGTTTGCACCCGGTGTGGATATGGAAACTATTCTGAAAAAAAACGAGCGTCCGCTTTTTTCACTGGAATCCCGTGAACCGATCAACGGTTCTGATATCATCGGGTTTAGCCTTTTATATGAGTTGAACTACACTAATATTCTTACTATCCTTGATTTAGCTCAAATTCCATTTTTTGCTTCTGAAAGAAATCTTGCTCATCCGTTGATCATCGCAGGTGGTCCGTGTACCTGCAATCCGGAACCCATAGCCGAATTTTTTGATGCCATCGTTGTGGGGGACGGCGAAAACGTTGTTCCGGAAATGGCCGGAGCCTGGCTACGCTGGAAAAAAAGCGGCCGGACTGATAAAGAATTTCTGTTGAAAAAATGGTCGCAAATTGAAGGTGTTTATATCCCTTCTTTTTTTAAAGTGCGTATTGGTGACCGCGGTATACAAACAGTAACACCCTGCTATTCAGATTATACAAAAGTTCGTCGTGCCATTGTCCCCGATCTGGATAAAATTCCGTTTCCTGAAAAACCCGTCATCCCTTTTGGAAGGCCTGTCCATGACCGGTTGCGACTGGAGGTTTCCCGTGGGTGCACCCGGGGATGCAGATTTTGTCAGGCCGGCATGATTTATCGCCCGGTCCGTGAGCGTTCACCGGAGCACCTATTGTCACTATGCGCCAGTTCCATCGCAGCTACCGGATATGAGGACATATCTTTGTTGTCTTTGAGTACCGGCGATTATGGATGTATCATACCTCTGATGGAGCGTTTAATGGCCCGCTTTGCATCCGACAAAGTAGCTGTTTCTCTGCCCTCCCTGCGAGCAGGTACACTCACACCGGAACTGATGAAGCTTATCAAAATGGTCCGCAAAACCGGATTTACCATCGCCCCGGAAGCCGGAAGTCAAAGACTGCGGGACCTGATTAATAAAAATATCAGCGAAAAAGAAATCATCGATACGGTCAAAGACGCCTTTAACCTGGGATGGCAGGTTATCAAGCTTTATTTCATGATCGGCCTGCCCACTGAAACAGAAGATGACCTCGAGGCAATTGTGGATCTGGTGAAAAAGCTGCGTAAAATTAAAGGTCCCAACGGACGCTGGGGGAAAATTAATGTCAGTGTCGCAACATTTATTCCCAAGTCCCATACGCCTTTTCAATGGGCCGGACAGATTTCATTGGCCGAATCCCGATCAAAGATCAACCGGCTTCATGATCAATTGAGGCTTCGAGGCGTTCAATTCAAGTGGCAAAACCCGGAAGTCAGCCGGGTTGAGGGGCTCTGGGCTCGTGGTGATCGACGGCTAAGCCGGCTGCTCATTAGCGCCTATAAAAAAGGATGCCGGTTTGACGGCTGGAGTGATAAATTCCGCTACCATCTGTGGCAAGAGGCTTTAGAAGAAGAGGGCATTGATCCGGATTTTTTTTCGGCCGGCAAACAGAATCTTAACGAGCCTTTGCCCTGGGATCATGTTGACAGTCGTATCAGCAAGGCTTTTCTGAAAACTGAATGGGGAAAGGCCCTTGAGGGATCTTTCACAAATGACTGTCGCCGGGGGATGTGCGCGCAATGCGGTGCATGTGATTTTAGAGAAATCGAGGTAAAAACATATCCGGACATCCAAAATGAACCGTTCGCGGTTTACGGGACGACAAAATATGTCGCAGCCGGCTCTAAGAATTTGATCGTTTATTACTCCAAGCTTGATCAGGCTAAATATCTTGGCCATCTGGAAATGGTCAATGTTTTTTTACGGGCCCTTAAACGCGCTGAAATACCTGTTGTCTTTTCCCAGGGGTTTCACCCCAAGCCTAAAATTTCATTTGATGATCCGTTGCCTATTGGTATCGAAAGCCAGCAGGAGCACTTTACGCTAAACGTGCCGGGCTCTGTCAGCCCGGAGGATGTCGGCCCGCGACTCAACCCCCATCTTCCTGCCGGCCTTGCTATAAATTTTTGTCAAATTGCTTCCAAAAAAACGGTGCCCCCGGTACTAAAGGCAAATACTTATCTGGTCACCCTGAAGGAAGGTCATTTTGACAAAGAAAAATTAGCGTCTTTTAAGCGCGCATCCGATGCCACTATTTCAATTTCGAATCGAAAAGGAAAGTTGAAAAAGATAAATTTTAAGGATATGGTAATCAGTATCGTGTATCTGGATTCAACTTGCCTGCAGATGACGCTTTTGGCGGTGCCGGGAAAAACAGTGCGACCCGCGCTGATTCTTCGTCATATTTTCAGTGTTGCCGAAGATCACATCAAACAGGCAAAAGTTGTTAAGCAGAGAGCATAGCGCAGAGAGCACAGGGCAAAGAGCAGGGATGGAGAAAAGCTACTCTACGATTTTTGCTCTCTGCTTTAAGCGCTCTGCCTTTGCTATGGGAGTATAATGATTTTATGTACAAACAACTCATCATCAATGTGACCGAACATGAAACCCGGGTAGCCCTGCTGGATGATGGTAACATTGCAGAGCTTTATGTCGATCGCGGGGATGACTCCAATATTGCCGGAAATATTTACAAGGGTCGGGTGTTGCGTGTTTTGCCCGGTATGCAGGCGGCCTTCGTGAATATCGGGTTAAATCAGGCGGCTTTCATCTACGTGGACGATGTGTTCTATGACGGTCTTAAGGAATATGAGCAGCTATTTGACTTCAAATCTGAGATGGACGAAGACGGTTCGGAGAATAAAGCAATCCCGGAATTTTTGAAAAAACGTGATTTTAGTATTGAAGAAATTATTCAGGAGGGGCAGGAGGTTTTGGTTCAGGCGGCCAAATCTCCCATGGGAACCAAAGGTGCCCGCATCTCCTCTTATATATCTCTTCCCGGTCGGTTTTTAGTGTTAATGCCCACTTCCGATCATATCGGCGTCTCCCGGCGCATCGAAGATGAAGGCGAGCGGGAACGTTTAAAAGGAATGGTACAGAAACTGAGAACTTAAGATTTCGGATATATCGTGAGAACCGCTGCGGAAGGCGAACAGGAAGAAAAGCTCGCCTATGAAATGGGATTTTTAAACAACCTGTGGAAGAACATTCAGAAAAAATTTGAAACCGCCCGGACGCCCTCCCTTTTGCATGCTGAGCTTTCCATCAGTCTTCGAGCAGTGCGTGACCTCCTGATTCAGGAAGTAGAAAAATTGGTCATCGACTCTAAACCAACCTATCACATGGTTTTATCCTTTCTGGATAATTACATGCCCGGCTTAAAGGACCATGTTGTGTTGTATGAAGGCTCAGAGCCGATCTTTGACGCCTATAATCTGGAGGGAGATATTTCCCGGGCCCTGAAACGGAAGGTATGGCTGAAATCAGGCGGCTATATTTTGATAGAGCACACGGAGGCCCTGGTTGCCATCGATGTCAATACAGGTCGCTATGTCGGCAAACATAACCTGGAAGAGACAATTTTAAAAACCAATCTGGAGGCGGTTAAAGAAATTGCCTATCAAATAAGGCTCAGGGATCTGGGGGGTATTATTATTATTGATTTCATCGATATGGAAAAAAAATCCAACCAGGAAAAAATTTTCAATGCCCTGAGGGAGGCCCTGAAAAGGGACAAAAGCAAAACCCATGTTCTTCCCATATCTGAAATGGGATTAATCCAGATGACCCGCAAGCGTACCCGGGAGCCTCTGACCCGGCTTCTTTGTGAGCCGTGCTTTTATTGTGATGGCGAGGGGTATCTGGTTTACAGACAGTCTATTTGTTATAATATCTTTCGGGAGATTTTGCGGGATGCTCATGATATGGATAGCACACAGCTGACACTCAGAGTCAATCCGCGAATTGCTGAACTTTTTCTGGGTGAAGAAGATTTGCTTATTTCCAAACTCGAACGGGACATCGGTAGGCAGATTGTAATTGATCCCAATCCTGAGTTTCACATGGAACAATTTGATATCTTTGAAGTTCGCGGCCACTAAGGTTTATACTACAGCCGTTTAGTATAATCCTGGATATTTGCTCTTGACAGAAAAATTATCTTGTGCTTTACTCATTCGATTTGAGATGTCAGTTATAACAACGCTGCTCTGCCGTGGTAAATAATTCAAGCATATATAAGGAATTTTAAAAATGAAACGAACATTTCAGCCCAGCAGAATTAAACGGGCCCGAAATCATGGTTTTCTTAAACGAATGTCTACCAAACAAGGTAGAAGAATCATTAATCGCAGGAGAGCCAAAGGCCGTATTCGGCTGTCAGCATAAATCCGGTGGCCGGAAAATTATTTTCTGGTTCCGCCATGGAATTTTTTCAAATTAAGTCAAGAAGCTGGTCTGTTGCAATATTCCTTTACAAAGGCCGACAGAATTTTAAAGCGGCACGAGTTTGTTGAGCTGGCAAAATCCGGTCGGAGGATACAAAATGAATACTTTATTGCGGTTTTTTCTCCCGGTCGGCAGGGCCGCTCACGGTTGGGCGTCACCGTCACCAAAAAGGTTGGACATGCTGTAAAAAGAAACAGAATCAAGCGTCTTGTACGAGAATTTTTTCGATTAAACCGGCAGTTTCTGTCGGGTGAATGGGATATCAACATTATCGCCAAAAATCAAATCGCTGAGATTACGTCTGAAAAGGCTTACCGATCATTGCAGAATATTTTTAACCGGATATCGCGATATGATGATCCTCAATAAATTTTTCCAGACCGTTTTGATGTTCTTAATCAGGGCATACCAATATACACTGTCACCGCTTCTGGGACCTTCATGCCGTTTCTATCCGAGTTGCTCGGAGTATGCCATGCAGGCCATCAAGCGACACGGTCCTCTAAGCGGTATGCTTTTGGCTGTTAAAAGGATCTTACGATGCCACCCATTTCATCCCGGAGGTGTTGATCCGGTGCCCTAGCAGGGAAAGGCAAGGACGATCATACAGCCATTATTAAGAAAAAATTAATAAAAACAGCTGTTTATAGGGAACTTATCTCAAAAAGAGGACCCTGTAGATTTCGGTTCTTGACCGCCCTCCTAACGAGTCCCGGGTTAGTTCACAGACAGCATGTCAGTCCACGGACAGCATGCCCCGTTTAATCGAATTAAATAATGATTAAAATCAGACTTTAGTGAATTTTTAGGAGAAGACAATGGAACAAGCGCGTTTGTTAATTGCTATTGTCCTGTCTGCACTGATCTTTTTGCTGTGGCAGCTGTTTTTTGTCGACAAAGATGCCAACCGGAGATCTGCCCAAAAGACCGGGCAGCCACCGGTAAAAGTTGAACAGGTCGAGGAAGCGAAGCCATATTCAAAAGAACAGGAAGTAGTAGCCCGGGTCGACAAGGCCCCCATCACCGAGACAGAGGCTTCAGCACCCACCCGAATTCCTCGCAGTATTACTGTGGACACATCTTTTTACCAGGTTCAGCTCTCTGAGAAGGGGGCGGGGTTCAGCAGTTTTATTCTGAAGAAATACAGGGAAAAAGTTGCAAAAGATTCTCCTTTACAGGAACTTATTCCCCAGAAAGATTCAATTGAGACCGTTTTAGTTGGATTTGCCGGAAAGAGTCTGCCCGGACTGGACGCCGCGGTTTTTTCAGCAAACCTGGATGCCGATACCCTTAACATAAGGGATGCCGCGCAGGAGATCTCTTTTTCATGGAAATCAGACGAAGGCATTGTGGTGGAAAAAACTTATAAATTTTCGCCGGATTCCTATCTGATTGGACTTGATGTCACGATCAAAAACGGTTCGGATCGAAGCATTCAGGACAAGCTGTTTATCGCGCTGAACACCCTGGCGCCTGTGGGCGGGAGCAGGTATGGTTTTGAAGGTCCCAGTGCCTTGATTAATGAAAAGCTTGAAGAGATTAAAACCAAGAAAATTGCAGAAAAAAATACCTATACGGGGATGGTGACATGGGTTGCCGTGCAGGACCGGTACTTTATGATGAGTGTCATTCCTGATCAGGTTGAAGAAGCCGGCATGCGGCTCTTTTTGAAGGGCGACGGCCTGTTAGAAGCTCAATATTTGAATCCTGACGGAGAGATTCGTCCCGGAACCCAGCATTCCTACCAATATTCGCTCTTTTTTGGCCCTAAAAGCATGAAAGTCCTCAAGAATGCGGGGCATGATCTCGGCAAGGCTTTAAATTTTGGAATGTTTACCGTGCTTGCCAAACCCTGTGTCTGGTTAATGAATCGTCTTTACAGTGTCATCCCCAATTACGGCATTGCCATCATCATTTTAACGCTCTTAATCAAAGGTGTTTTGTGGCCTCTAGGCTCTAAAAGCTACAAATCCATGAGCGAAATGAAAAAGATTCAGCCGTTGATGAAAGAGATCAGGGAGAAATACAAAACAGACAAGAAGAAAATGAACGAAGAGGTCATGAGCCTGTATAGAACCTATAAAATCAATCCCCTGGGAGGCTGCCTTCCCATGGTGGTTCAACTACCGGTATTTTTTGCGCTGTACAGGATGCTGTATCAAGCGATTGAGCTGCGACATGCGCCTTTTTTCCTGTGGATTGATGATTTATCGGCACCGGACCGTCTGTTTCATTTCAGCTTCTCAATACCATTCATGGAGCCGCCTTACGGTATTCCCGTGCTGACAATCATCATGGGAGCCACCATGCTGCTGCAACAGAAAATGTCTCCTCCCATGGGAGACCCAACCCAGGCGAAAATGATGATGTTTATGCCGCTTATATTTACGGTGATCTTTATCAATTTCTCCTCCGGGCTCGTCCTGTACTGGCTGGTGAACAACATTCTTTCGATTTCACAACAATATTATATCCAGAAAAAATTTGCCTAGTAACGGAGGTTATGTTCCATGTCTTCGTTGGAATTTGTAGCAAAAAATGTAGAAAAAGCCATAGAGAAAGCATGTAAAGAACTCAATCTGGTGACCGACGAAATCAGGTATGATATTTTGTCCCACGGGTCCAGCGGTATTTTTGGATTGGCAGGTATCAAAAAGGCAAAAATTCGGGTCTATTTACCTGAGAAATCCAAAGAACCTGCTCCGGAGGACAATGTCCCGCCATTAACCGAGGAACCGCAAAGTGAAATTCGTGGTGAGAAAAATCAATCACCGGAGAAATTTCTTGAGCCCAACGATTCCGATGCTCCACAACCCATTACATTTGAGGAAAATCTCTTAGACCTTGGGCGGACCGTTTTGCAGCGCATCGTTGACTCGATTACGGCTGATGCAGAAATATCAGCTAAAGAAAATTCCGGATGGCTTTTTTTTAAAGTCAAAGGTGGAAATTCCGGTATTCTTATCGGGAAGAAGGGACAAACGCTTGATGCTATTCAGTTATTGGTAGAAAAAATTGTAAACAAGCACAATTCCAGTAATGAAAAAATCCGGGTTCAGGTAGATGTCGATGGTTACCTGGAGACTAGGAAAGCAAATCTGGAAAAACTTGCCGAACGTCTGGCCGACAAATCTAAAAAAATCAGCAAACCGATCTCGTTAGGCCAAATGAGCGCTTATGATCGTAGAATTGTTCATATGGCCTTAAAGGATGATCCGGATATTCGAACTAAAAGCAGGGGGGAGGGCTATATGCGAAAATTGGTTATCTTCCCCCAAAAAAATGACCGGCAAAGGCAGCATTTGCGATCGCAATAAAAATGGAAAATTCCACTATAGCGGCAATTGCTACTCCCGGTGGCCGGGGTGGAATCGGAATCATTAAAATATCCGGACCCCGGGCTGTTTCGATCGCGACAACGATATTTTCCCCCACCGTATCTAACCTTAAATCCACTCCCAGCGAAGCTCCGTGCACAAGGGCGAATTCCCGGGATGGTTTCCAGTCACACCGGCTATATCTAGGCCACATCATCGATCCCGAGAATCGGCGGATAGTGGATGAGGTGTTGCTTTGTGTTATGAAAGCGCCCCGGTCCTATACCAAAGAGGATGTCGTTGAGATTAACGCCCACGGTGGGCGGGTCGCTGTAAATGTAATTCTCGAACTGGTTTTAAGGCAAGGCGCACGAATTGCCGAGCCCGGTGAGTTTACCAAAAGAGCTTTTCTTAACGGACGAATCGATCTTACCCAGGCCGAAGCAGTTATCGATGTCATTAACGCCCGCACGGACAAAGCGCTGCAAGTAGCTGCAGCCCAGATAAAGGGACAATTAAAAAAAAACGTGGAACAAATTCGGGAATTTTTTATCGAGTTTTTAACCCGGGTTGAAGCCGGTATTGATTTTCCGGATGATGTCACAGATATAGTGGATTCGCAGACCACAGCCGGGGAGATTAAAGCGTGCGTTATTAAACCACTGAAACGGTTAGTTCAGCAGCACCTGGAAGGTAATATTTTGCGCGAAGGGCTGAAAGTGACCGTGGTTGGGCGACCTAATGTGGGAAAATCGAGCTTATTGAATCGGTTGCTTCGAAAGGACCGGGCCATTGTAACTGAAGTTCCTGGTACAACCCGGGATACGATTGAAGAAACGCTGAATATAAAAGGATTTCCGATCATCCTTGTCGATACGGCCGGGCTTCATGATACCAATGACCCGATAGAAACCCTCGGCATTGAAAAAACCCTTGAAAAAATCGAGAGCGCCGATTTGGTTATATTCATGGTTGAAGCAAACCATCCTTTAACTGAAGAGGATTACAAAATATTTAAGACGGTACAACCCAAGCCGTTTATCATTGCAATTAACAAAATCGATCTGGTAAAAGGGAAAAGTCCTGCCGTCCTGCCGGATTCCTGGATAGAAAAAGATTGTATCGAGATTTCAGCCTTGTATGGCAAGGGCCTGAAGTATCTGAAAAAGAAGATAGTCATCACCGGATTTGGCAAATATCAGATTGGTAGTGAGGCTGCTATTGTGCCAAACCTGAGACAAAAACTGCTTATGGAAGACTGTCTCCGAGTATCTGAGATCATCATTCGCGAGCTTGAAAATGGCACCCCTATGGAGCTTATTGCTATTCATCTTCAGGAAGGGATTGATTGCCTGGGGAAAATACTTGGGACAAATGTAAAAGTAGACATTCTGGGTCATATATTCGACCGGTTTTGCATAGGGAAATAAGTTAATGTTTCACGTGAAACATTAACCAGGGTTGAGCAGTTCAGCGTTCAACGTTCCGGGTTGGGATTTATTAATCTCACCATAAACAATAAATAAAGGAGTTCTGTCACTGCTATGAGTGTAAACCTTACGTCATATTTTGAAAAATACGAAGCTTTGGTGGCGCAAGCTGACGGTGCATTTCATCGGGTAAAAAATGTCCATGCCGATTGTGTGAAATGCGAAGAAAAATGTGCGGACTGCTGTTTTGCCTTGTTTGACCTGACGTTGATCGAGGCACTCTATATTCATCACAAGTTTAATGAAAATATCCATGGTTCAGAAAAGGCTGAACTTCTTGAGAAATCCAATCGTGCCGATCGCCGAATTTTTAAAATAAAACGCAAGGCGTATAGCGATCTGCAGGCCGGAAAAAATGAAGGCAAAATTCTTGCAGCGATGGCGCTTGAACGGGTACGCTGCCCGCTTTTGAATGAAAAAGAGCTTTGTGATCTTTATGAATACCGTCCTATCACCTGTCGTTTTTACGGCGTTCCGACTGCTATCGGTGGTGCCGGACACACCTGTGGTAAGTCGGGTTTCAAACGGGGGGAGAAATATCCCACGGTCAATCTGGATGCTGTTCACAGCCAGTTGCAACAGATAGCTGCGGAGCTTTTGCGCGATATTCAATCAAAAAATATTAAACTGGCGGATTTGCTCGTTCCCCTATCTTCGGCAGTGATATTGGATTTTGATGACGTATTTTTGGGGATTGCTGAAGAGCCGGTGGAAGAAACATCGAGCAAGCGGCGTTCGAGGAAAAAGAAATGAGTGAATTTTCTCCTGAAGAAACAGAAAATAGAAAAAGGGCAGTGTTTGACTGCATGTCGCTGCGACGTCAGAAACATATTCTTAAAAAGGGTTATGATAAATGGGATCCTTTCGAGGATCCCAAAGATCCCATCGATATTCGAAAAGATAAAACCAAGCGAACCACGCAGATGCTTGTGAGAGAATTTCTGCAATCACGCGGGTCTGAAGGGTACAGCAATGCTTATGGTAGAGGGGTCCTTGAAATGGCCCTGGGAATAGTCAATGATGATGAACGATTTATCGGCATGTACGATTTTGTTCGGTGGCATCGGGAGTTGTTAAAAAAAGAAGGGATCACAGAGTAAACGACGGAGGTTAAATATTTTAGGCTGAACGGTTCAGGGTTTAATGTTACAGGTTACCAGGAGCAAAGAGTTGCAGGCTCGTCTCAATCCAATAAGGGGGTGCCGGCTAAACACAAAATTTTACCGGTATCAAAACGGCTGTAGAAAAACAAAAATAGCCATTTAAGTTTTAACATCGGTTTTTAAAAGCGAATAAAATTAAATTGCAGCACAGAGCGACATCATTCTTCGATGAATATCCCTAACGTCAGCTCGAGGTACTCGGTCGATCCTTCCTGATAAGTCCCCAGCATTTTTTCCAGGGTTTTTCTCGTATCATTTTCTCTCCAGACAATCCAGCTCTCCATATCTATCCAGCTTCCAATAACCACCAATGTCTGGGGATCTTCCCTGGATGACAAGGTTTCGCCGGAAATATACCCGGGCTGCTGAAGAGCTCTGGAGCGCAATTCCCTGAGCAACGCTATAATTTCTCTTTGTTTGCCTTTAGTGAATTTTCGTTTGATGATGATTTTTGCCTGCATGGCCGTCTCCTTTAGGACAATATTTTAGGAGTTTGAAAAATATGGCTATTTCAAGAGTTGTTTTATAATTACCATACGTAATATTATTAGCAGGTTACAAAACCAAAGTAAGGGCGATAATAAAGTCATCAGATGAAAAAACTCCATAAAATACCGGCGCAAATCGCCGAGCCGATGACTCCGGATGAGTTGCATGCCATTCCGTGCATCAGCAAAAAGTTTGTCGGATCTTCTTTTAAAGCCGTCAAATGGACTTCCCGGGCGGAGCCGGGTACCGCGGAAACGCCGGCAGCTCCCAGCAGAGGATTTATCTTCTCTTTCAGAAATAAATTCATGATTTTGCCAAAAAGGACACCGGATGCGGTGGCAATTGAAAACGCGACGGAACCTAGGAGGAAAATACCTAAAGACTTTGGAGTAAGGAACACATCGCCCTGGGTGCTGCATCCCACCGTGAAACCAAGAAAAATAGTTGCTATATCGATGATGGCCGATTGGGCCGTATTGGCCAGGCGATTGACGACACCACATTCTTTCAAAAAATTTCCTAAAAACAGCATACCAAGCAACGGCAGTGCGGTGGGGGCCAGAAAACAGCACAGCAGGACTCCCACCACCGGGAAAATGATGAGTTCTTTTCTGGATACATCCCGACCGGGCGGCATTCTAATGAGGCGTTCCTTCCGAGTGGTCAACAGTCTCATGATCGGCGGCTGTATAACCGGTATCAGTGCCATGTATGAATAGGCTGCAATGGCAATGGGCCCGATGAGGTGCGGCGCAAGTTTTGCCGTTAAAAAAATAGAGGTCGGCCCGTCGGCTCCCCCGATGATTGCAATCGAGGCAGCTTCTTTGGGGAGAAACCCAAAAAATAATGCTCCCAACAAGGTAAAATATATACCCATCTGGGCCGCAGCACCCAAAAGCATTAATTTTGGTTGAGCCAGCAATGACGAAAAATCGGTCATGGCCCCCAGACCCAGAAAGACGATGGACGGATAGATACCGGTGGTCACGCCAAAATAAAGATAATGCAAAACGCTGTTGTTTTCATAAATACCGATCCCAAAGCCTTTGAAGAAAGGAACATTTCCGACTAAAATCCCAAAGCCGATGGGAACCAGCAACAGGGGCTCGAATTTTTTAGCTGTCCCAAGATAAAGAAATGTACAGCCGACAACGATCATGACGACATGGCGATAGTCCGCTAAAAAGTATCCGGTATTTGATATAAATTGGTAGAATAAATCGAACATTGCTTAACCCTTAATTTGCTTTTTGTTTATCCCAGGTGAACGTGCCATCCCCTTGGGGGACCAATATGCCGGCGTCCTGCAAATATTTTATTGACAGATGCGGATGCGGAAGGTCCATTTTATTTGATATTTCAAATAGTTGCAAGAGATCAAAAGGCTGTTTCAGTTGCTCAACCAAAGGCCGATAAATGCTGGCAAGCTCCTTTACGGACGGAAGACGGCGTGGTATGGCAACAGGCGCTTTAGGCTTTTTCGATTTCTCGGTTTGAGCCTGCTTTTTGTATCGATTAAAGAACTTATCCTTTTGTTCCCACAAATTAATAACTTTGTGGATTTGTGAAATGACAAAGGACAGGATAATCAGGCCCAGAAACACAATGGATGTACCAACAACCGCCATGGACCATCCGTTGTTGGCCGTTATGTTATCAAAACCAAACAATGTATGCCTCCTTCGTACAAAATTTAACGTTCATTGCCAACTCATGTCGGCAGACGAAGATATTAAGCAGAAATTCAGTCTTTTTTTATTATTGAGCATAAAATTATCAAAAGGGTTTATCCATCATAGTATATTACAAAAGTCAACAAGAAATGTTTTTTTAAATGGTTCTTCTTCTTTCTTGACCCGAGGCCGTCATTTATTTATATAAGATTGCACCAAGAAGCGAGAAGTTTCATTTCCTTTGGATCAAGGTGAAATTTATCATAGATATGAGGAGGAACACTTATGGCTAAAAAACTTTTTTGGGGAATAGCGATCATTTGTTTTTTTATTACTGTTATATGCGCGCTGTCAGGGCCTGCGATTGCGGAAGAAAAACCAATGATATTCGGTTTATTACTTGTCGGCCCATACAATGATCATGGCTGGAGCCAGGCGCATTTTGACGGGGGCAAATATGTTGAAGAGAAGGTGCCCGGTACCAAAATGATTTATATCGATAAAGTGAATCCGGCCGATCGACCCGGCGTGACCATCCCTCAATTGGTTGACGATATGATCGAAAAAGGGGCCAGGCTGATTATTGCGAACTCCGATGATATGAAAGATGGAACCCGGGAGGCAGCGTTGATGCATCCGGAGGTGCATTTCATTCATATTTCCGGCGACGACGTTCTCACCGGCAAAGCTTCGAAAAATATCAGCAACCTGATGGGCCGTATGGAATACGGTAAAATGATGGCGGGATTCGTCGCCGCACTGACGACGAAAACCGGTAAAATCGGCTATCTTGGACCTCTGGTCAACGAAGAAACCCGGCGTCTGGCTGCATCTGCTTTCCTGGGAGCTAAATATGCCTGGCAAAAAGTACTGAAAAAAAATCCGAAAGATTTGAAGTTTCAGGTAACCTGGATCGGTTTTTGGTTTAACATTCCGGGAGTGACCGCTGATCCTACCCAGGTGGCTCAGAATTTTTTCAATACCGGTTTTGATGTAGTGCTATCGGGCATAGACACCACGGAGGCCCTGGTTGTGGCCAAGCAAAAGAAACAACAGGGGAAAACTGTCTGGGCTATCCCCTATGATTACCTTGGCGCCTGTCGCGGCGCATCCGATGTCTGTCTTGGCGTACCTTATTTTAATTGGGGTCCGGGATACGTTAAATTTATCAAGGCCTCCATGTCGGGAAACTGGAAATCCGAGTGGGACTGGCAGGGACCGGACTGGGAAGATATCAATAATCCGGATACCAGCGCCATCGGCTTTGCGGTGGGACCGGCCCTATCGGAATCAGTCAGAAATGAGTTGGATGAATTTATCAGCGGTTTAGGCAAAGGTAAAATTGACCTGTTCAAAGGGCCCTTGAACTATCAGGATGGAAGCATTTTTGTCAAAGCCGGTGAGACGGCCAGCGATAAACAGATCTGGTATATGGAACAACTCCTGGAAGGAATGACCGGGCAGAGCAGCGCTAAGTAGACTCTAAGGTTAGCCCAATACTTCCCTTCCGAGCCGTGATTTTTATGCACTTTATTTAGAACTTAAACCGAGTTTTTTTCCGGCGGCAATCAGCGTCTATGCAGGCCAATTCTCGGGCGGGGATAAACTCCGCCCCTACCTGTTCGGCGAAACTTCGTTTGTAGTGGAAGGGGTTATCCCCACCTGTAAGGGGCAAAATTTCGAAAAAATCGCTCAATTCCGGTGGGAGTATTGTAGGGAATTTTCTTTATGTGGATTGAGCTGCTGGATATCCACAAACACTATGGGCACGTAAAAGCAAATAACGGGGTCAACCTGAAAGTCGCTCCCGGGCACATTCACGGTATTCTGGGCGAAAATGGAGCCGGGAAAAGTACCCTGATGAAAGTTCTGGCAGGTTTCAGCCCGAAAACCAGCGGGTCCATACTAATAGACGGCAGAGCGGTCAACTACCGCAACCCGGCTCAGGCGGTGGCGCTTGGCATCGGGATGCTGTATCAGGATCCGCTGGATTTTTTCCACCTTTCCGTCCTGGACAATTTTATGCTGGGACAGACGAATGGATTTTTGGGGCATAAAAAAAAATTCAGAAAATCGTTTTGCCACCTTGCAGAATCCTTCCAGTTTGCCCTGCATCCCGATACCCCGGTAAAAATCCTGACCATTGGTGAAAGACAGCAGCTTGAACTGCTAAGACTTCTGGCTTTGGGGATTCGAGTCCTGATTTTGGATGAACCGACCACCGGTATTTCCGCCACTCAAAAAGATATCCTTTTTAATTCACTCAAGAAGCTGACCGCCGAGGGCAAAAGTGTCGTTCTGGTGTCCCACAAACTGGAAGATGTAGAAGCCCTGTGCGATCAGGTAACCGTGCTGCGTCAGGGTAAAGCGACCGGCGGCATGGATCAACCCTTTGATTCCAATCAGTTGCTGGAAATGATGTTTGGAACCCCGCCGCTGCCGCCCGCCCGTTGCATGGAAACGCCGGGCCGCGACATCCTGGTAATGAAAAGTGTTTCAGGGACCGGGGGGCGCAGCGGGTTGAATGATTGCGATGTTGTTGTCCGCGAAGGAGAAGTTGTTGGGCTGGCGGGCCTGGAAGGAAGCGGTCAGGGGGTGTTTTTGCGTATTGCCGGCGGGTTAAAGCCGGCAACCAGGGGATCCATACAATTATCGGGCCGAAATATGGAAAATCAGGATCATCACACTTTCATGTGCCATGGTGTGACGTTTATGCCGGCATCACGCCTGGAAGAGGGGTTGATATCCGGCTTGAGTATCACCGATCATTTTGCCCTGCAGCAGAAGCAAAATTAGGCATTTCCGTTTCGCCGTCTTGAGTGTCACTGTCCTGATCGTCGGTGTTTTCGGTTTCAGTCACAGGCTTGGATGGGGGGGCGAATTCGGATGATTGGGGGGCCCGCGTGCGGGCCGCATGGGTGTTAGTTGCCGGTGCCGTGTCGGAGGCAGATCCTTGGGGATCTTCATCTACGGCGTTCTCCTGCTCTTGCCATTCTGCCCCCAGGATCTGGCCCTCTAATCGTATCAAGCGGCCGTGCCGGAGAACGCCGTAGAATTCTTCGAGATAATAAAGGAGCCGGGCCTCCGGCGCGGAATACGGGTTGATCTTGTAGCCGAGG
>JAJRVC010000472.1 GCA_024277475.1 Deltaproteobacteria bacterium | reverse complement strand
GGCCGTTGCCCGGGTAAAACACTATGCCGCACCGGTCAACAACATTCGCTACGGGTTCAAAAATCCGTGTGTCGAGACCGGCTTGTGTTCGGATTGTCGCACCCCCCAGCGAATTTGCAATATCTGGAGCACGATTGAAGGCCATATGATCAAGGACCGGATTCATGTGAAGCTGGTGGGGGAATTCCTCGGGTATTGATTCGGAATTCGATCCATTTAATTTAAAAATTGATTGGGATGAAATGTCATGAGTAAAGTGTCTGTGAAGCCGAGAGCGCGGGATCTGGGATTGCCGTTTGAGGGTGTGACCGGAAAATTCAACGCCATCACTGATATCCCGGGCGTCGAGGTTGGATTTACGACCCGGGTCGAAGGCCAAGGAGCAGTTGAAGTCGGCCGGGGGCCGATACGTACGGGCGTTAGCGCCATTTTGCCGCGCGGTAAGAAGCACAAACCCGGCCCGATATGGGCGGGTCAATTTAATCTCAATGGAAACGGTGAGATGACCGGTACCCACTGGATCAATGAGGCCGGATATTTTATCAGCCCGATTTGCATAACCAACACCCATTCCGTCGGCCTGGTTCACCACGCCACAGTCGGTTGGATGATCGATCAGTACCGCAACTTTTTTCAGAATGACCATGGCTGGGCCATGCCGGTCGTTGCCGAGACCTATGATGGTTTGACCAATGACATCTGCGGCCGGCATTTAAAAGAAGAACATGTATTGAATGCCCTCAATTCAGCCGCGTCGGGTTTTGTTGCGGAAGGCAATGTCGGCGGCGGCACGGGTATGATTACCTATGAATTCAAAGGCGGCACCGGTACTTCCTCCCGCAGGGTAAAAATCGGATCTGACGATTACACGGTCGGAATTCTGGTGCAGTCCAACTTCGGTGCCCGCAAGGATCTTAACATACTGGGGGTGCCTGTCGGACGTCATCTGCCGGAAAACGCCATTGTTAGCGAAATAAACACACATGAGACCGGCTCCATTATAGTGATCATCGGCTCCGATATTCCCATGCTTCCGGTCCAGCTTCGCCGTGTTGCCAAACGGGCCGCCATCGGTATCGGACGTACGGGCACACCCGGCGGTAATTACTCCGGAGATATTTTCCTGGCGTTTTCGGTTGCCAATGACATTGACTGGCCCAGTATGCATGGGGATCAACCGGCTGCTTACGCGCTGGACTTTATTAACGATCATTATTTTGATGATATCTATCGCGCGGTTGTCCAGGGCATCGAAGAGGCCGTGGTCAATGCCATGATTGCGGCCGAATCCATGACCACCGTCAAACCTGCCGGTTATACCGTGGAGGCGATTGATCACGGCCAACTCAAGGCAATTATGAAACGATATGGCCGCCTGAATGACTAAAAGGATAGTTTAAAGATGAAAATAGATTTTTCAGATAGGGTCGTGATGGTGACGGGGGCATCCCGCGGTATTGGAAGGGAAATTGCGTGCCGATTTGCCGACAATGGTGCCCGGGTTGTGGTACATTTCAATAAAAACAGCCAGGCGGCGGAGCAGACCCTGGCAAATCTTTGCGGAGAACATCATT
Organism: Deltaproteobacteria bacterium; assembly: GCA_024277475.1. The sequence goes on along the minus strand of JAJRVC010000472.1, from coordinate 3,225 downwards.
TGATGGTATCCGCCGAATTATCCGATGCCGCCGCTGTCGGGAACCTGGCCGAAAAAACTATTAAAGAAATGGGAAAAATCGATGTTCTGGTCAACAATGCCGGGGTGTATGAATTTCATCCGGTGGCCACCACAACGTTTGAAGAATGGCAGCGAAGTTGGGAAAAGACTCTATTCACCAATTTGCTGGGGCCGGCCCATCTGTCTTTTCATGTGATCCGTCACATGATGAAAAACGGCGGCGGCAAGATTATCAACATCACTTCCCGGGGTGCATTTCGAGGAGAGCCGGACGCTCCGGCTTACGGCGCCAGCAAGGCCGGGCTCAACGCCTTCAGTCAATCCATGGCCCAGGCCCTGGCTCCTCATAACATTTTCATGTATGCTGTTGCGCCCGGGTTTGTGGAAACCGATATGGCTACTTCCGTGCTCTCCGGACCTGAAGGAGATGCCATCCGGGCGCAAAGCCCTCTGAATCGCGTGGCGCGCCCCGAAGAAGTCGCCCGGGTGGTGTTGTTCCTGGCGGCCGAAGGCACGGATTATCTCACCGGCAGCATTATCGATGTCAACGGTGCCTCTTATCTACGAAGTTGAGATCCTTTATTTTTTCACCACAGAGATCGCAAAGATCGCTGAGAAAATCATAATACAATTAACTATCTGATTTTAAATAAGGTGCTTAAATCAATTAGTATAAACGATTTTGGGGACAGGACTTATGAGACGCGGTACTAACTCTCAATAAAGGCCTTTAATTTGCCGAGACCTTCTGTGATTTCAGCCGGCTCGATACCCGAATAGGCTAGTCGAATGTAAAAATTGTCTTCCCCTTCCAGGGGACGTCCAAAGTGCAGACGGGTGCAAAACGATACACCGGTTTCCTGCAACACTGTTCGGCGGAAATCGTCATAGTCGGTCAGGCCCGTCTTTTTCATGGCGCCACTGACATTCGGGTACAGATAGAAGGTGGCGTTCGGACGAATGCAGTGTACGCCTTCAATGTCATTTAAAAGATCAACAGCCAGATCGCGCCGATGTTTAAGGGTGTCCAGAATCTGCCGGGTTTCCGTTTGATCGCCTGTCAACCCCTCAATAGCGGCATACTGAACAAAATGGTTTGAGCAGGATTCCTCGTTCACGTTGAGTTTGATGATCACGTCAATGATTTCTTTGGGACCGATGGAGGCACCCAGGCGCCAGCCGGTCATCGCAAATTTTTTGGAAAAAGTGTGCAAAATGACGCAGCGTTCCGCCAAACCCGGCAGGGACACCAGAGAGTTGCTTGTACCTTCATAACGAATATCAAAATAAGCCTCGTCACACAGAACATATAGATCGTGTTTAAGAACGATTTCGGCAATCTTTTCAAGCTCCGCCGCCGAACATTCAGCCCCGGTAGGGTTCTGCAGGTCATTTAAAACCAGCAGGCGAGTCTGCGGTGTAATCCGGCTTTCGAGCATATCCGTGTCGATGTCAAAATTATCTTTTCCTTCAATATAACTGTAGGGTACCGCCTTGCCCCCGTGGAACTCGATTTGGGATTCGTAAATAGGATAACCCGGATTGGGATACAGCACTTCATCACCCGGATTCATCAAGGCCAGAAAAAATTTGCTGATAGTCGGTTTCCCTCCCGGCTGGATCGCCACGTTTTCCAGGGTGTACCGGGTCTTGCGGGAAGCGCTGATATCGGCTGCCAGGATTTCTCGTAATTGAGGAACCCCGGCATTGGGGCAATAGTTGGTATGACCGTCCCGCATGGCTTTGATACCGGCCGCTAACACATTGGCCGGGGTTTTCAGGTTCAAATCTCCCAGGTGAAAAGGATAGACTTTGTTGCCCTGAGCTGCAAAGGCGGCAGCCTCGGCGGAGACGGCAAAGGCGGTTTCGGTACCTAAACGAGCGACGCGTTTTGCGATTTTCATTTTTCCCCCAAAATTTAGTTGATTGGTGAAAGGATAAATACCTATTTTCTATTTAACAAATCAACTATTTGACGATTTAACGCAAACGATCCTAACGATCTAAACCATCTAAACGATTTTAACCCCCATACAGCGGAATATCCAGTTCTTTCGCATTGACAATGCTGGGAGCCGCTTTGGGTGGTTCGCCTTCCAAAAAGGATAGTATATCCGGGTTGTTCCAGGCCGGGTAGCCCGACAGAATACCTGCGACGTTGCAGGCTGCCAGGGTGGCCATGCCTTCCCGTGTCCAGCGGGTAGCCGAAGCAATGTGGGGAACTATAAGCACATTGTCCAGTTCGACCAGTCCCGGTTTCATTTCCGGTTCATCTTCAAAAACATCCAGACCGGCCCGGAAATTCGGGTGCTTCCGGCAATGGGCAACCAACGCCGCCTCATCGACCACAGGGCCCCGGCTGGTATTCACCAATACGGCGTTTTCTTTCATCAGGGCAAGACGTTCTGCGTTTATCAGATGGTGGGTCGATTCATCCAGTACGGTATGCACGCTGACACAGTCGGCTGCCCGCAACAGCTCTTCGAGGCTATCCGCGCGTCTGCAGGATACCGGATCTTCTCCGCGGGATTGGAGAAAATCGCCATAAGCCGCGATATAGTCTTCCAGGTCTTGGTTGGGATAGGGGTCGTGATAGATTAGGTTCATCTTGTGCCCTTCGACCATCATGCGGGCGTAGGTGGCGCCGATGCGACCGGCGCCGATAACGCCGACCGTTTTGCGCCACAGGAGCTCTCCCAGAAAAAGTGTCATCAGCCAGCCCTTGTATTTGCCGGCCCGCAGAAACCGTTCGGCCTCACCGGTGCGGCGCGCGGCCGCAAAGGTTAGGGTCACGGCCATTTGGGCCGTGGTTTCCGTTAAAACCCCCGGCGTGTTTCCCACCGGAATACCATGCTTGGTGGCACCTGCCACATCGACGTTGTTATAACCCACGGCAACATTGCTGTAGGCCGTGCCGCCGGCGGCCTTGAGGGCGGCAAAAAGCTCACCGCCCCAGTCTTCCGTCAGCTGTCCTAACACACCATCACACTGACTCCCCATGGCAGCCTTGATTTCCTCAACGCTTAAGACATCGGTGGATGTGCAGACCTCGACCCGGCATCCAGCCCGAACCAGTGTCTCGATCCAGCGTGTGCCGGGTAATTCTTTGGTTACAACGACCCTTTTGCCGCCGGATGTATTATGAGTTTCCCATTTTTTTGGGTCCATTGTGAAAGCCTCCTTGAAGAATAAGATGGTAAACGCT
>JAJRVC010000471.1 GCA_024277475.1 Deltaproteobacteria bacterium | reverse complement strand
TTTAAAGTCGACGGCGTCATGTACACAAGTACCGGCCGCGATGTTGAAATGTCCGTAGCTTCCACCAAAGCATTTTATTCCCAGATCGTTGCGGGTGCCATCCTGGGGCTTTATATTGCTGCCCTGAAAAAAAGCAGAAATTCTGATTTTATTAGCGCTGAAATAGAGCAACTGCTTGCACTGCCTTCTCATATGCGGCAAATATTATCTACCAGCAATGCTATCAAGAACTCGGCCACAAAGCTTGCCGTCACCAAAACTTACTGGGCTGTGGTGGGCAGTGGTCCGAATAAGGCTTCGGCTGATGAAATACGCATCAAACTTAGTGAACTTTGCTATAAAACAATTTCGTCGGATTTTGTGGAGGACAAAAAACACATCGATTTATCCTCAGAGCCGTTGATCCTTGTCTGTGCCGCCGGTACACGGAGCACGGTGATTGGCGATATCATAAAGGACACCGCCATATTCAAGGCACACAAGGCCGTCCCCATCGTTATTGCAAATCAAGGCGAGAATCGTTTCACGCCCTATGCCGATACCGTATTCTATGTGCCCCGCGTCAGCGAACATTTCGCTCCCATCCTTAACACTCTGGTGGGCCATATATGGGGGTATTATGCGGCTCTATCCATCAATGAGGGTTCCCGCTTCTTGTATGGGTTTCAGGATGAAATTAAAAATACCATTGAAGAATATACCGCCCGGGGCCTGGATGTATACGAAATCATCCTCGAAAAACCCTTCCGGGAAAAAATTGCTGAATTTTACAACAAATTCAGAAAAAAACGGGCTGCCAATCAATTTCCCGTCACAATAGGATTTGATGTCGTGTCCGACCTGACTCTGCTACTCAAATATTTATCCGGCCGGCTGCCGGTATCGGATTTTGATCTCGATTTTAACAAAAAAGGCACGGCAGTAAATATGCTTAACACGTTCTTCAACTGCCTGGCGACTGGAATCAGCACCATGGCGCGGCCGGTGGATGCCATCAAGCACCAGGCCAAGACCGTCACAGTGGGAACCAGCCGGATCAGCGAACGCATCGAGGGTATCCTGTTTGATGCCCTAAGCATTGAGAACCTTGCAATTTCCCAGCTGACCAACATGAATATTATTGTGTTAAAAAATCTGCAGGGTATCATCGGACAAATCGAGGGATCCACTCTTTACCGTATTGACGGTTTGAGTGTTCTCGGTGAACCCTCTGAAGACACCACTATTGAGGTCATTAAAAAACGGGGGGATATTGCCGACGTGACGTCCCGGGTTGAAACGGACAACCGTTTGAAAGGAACCAAACGCATTATCGTAAGGCAGGGAAATGTCTACATCGGCAAAGGCCGCAAGGATGAACGCAGTATCATCATCATTCCCATTTTGACCACTTCTGACACCAGTCCGAACAGAATTGAATATTTATTGTTGCTGCATGTATCTTTTCGACAGGACATTACCCTTGATACCCGGATTAAAGCACTGGGTGGCAAATACGAGCACATAAAAAATATCGTGCAGGAAAACAGCATTACCTGGCAAGATAATTTTCTCGATTTCCTTGAAATTGAAGAACTTTTTGGCCGATCGGCTGAAAAAACAGCTGATTTTATTGTATCCCGGCAAAATGGAGGGATATAAGCAAACTCAACGATTGCCCCCACAGAAATGTTGTCAAAAAGTTGACATCTGAATGTTTATCGTTATAAGATGTCAACTATAGTGAAAATTCGTTCCTTTTTCATGCGGATTCCAAAACGTACAAATTCCTCCCATACCAGTTATCAGATTGTAATTAGATGTATCGGGGTTTCTACAATTTATTGGAATAACACTATTTTTACGACCATCTTCTTATTGGACCGTATAAAATGATGGGTTGCGTATATTTCGCAATCCTGCCGGCCGGGTACCGACGAACTCTGATAAAAAAATAAGGATGTATGTAAATGGATAACAGCTACACCAATATTAATGCCTCCATCGATCATATCAACGAGATCTCCGCCTGGGTCTCCTCCGTCCAGGATCTTGACCAGCTTCTTGAACTTATTATCGAAACCGCCACCCGGATGATGGATGCCAAGGCCAGCTCCCTTTTACTGCTCGACCGCAAAACCCAAAAGCTTTATTTTAAAGTGGCCACCGGTGCAAAAGGAACCGATATCAAACAGTTTGAAATTGATCTCGGACAGGGCATCGCCGGTCATGTCGCCCAGACGGGGGAATCGCTTTTGATCCCGGACGTGGCCAAAGATCCGCGCTGGTATAAAGAAATCAGTGAATCCATCGGGTTTAAAACCCAGTCCATTGCCTGTGTACCGATGAAGATCAATGGCGAAACCATCGGTGTGGTTGAAATTATCGACAAGGCTGACGGCAACGCGATTCGGAAAGAGGATTTAAAGATATTGTCCGTTTTTGCCGATCTGGCCGCCCGAGCCATCGGTAATGCCCGCAAAATCGAGCACGATAAAAAAGAAATCAAAGATCTGAAAAATGAATTGCGGAGTAAGTATGAAATAGTAGGTGAAAGCAAGGCACTGCGCAAAGTCATCTCCGATGCTCTCAAAGTCGCCAATTCTAAATCCACCACCCTGCTTTTGGGAGAAAGCGGAACCGGCAAAGAACTGTTGGCCCGGTTAATCCATCGGGTTGGCCCCCGAAAAGATGAACCCATGATCGTACTCAATTGTGCCGCTTTGCCGGAAACGTTGCTCGAAGATGAGTTGTTCGGTCATGAAAAGGGGGCCTACACCGGCGCAGTTGCTCGAAAAATCGGCAAATTTGAACTGGCCGACGGGGGCACTATTTTTTTGGATGAAATCGGAGAAATGAGCCCCGGCATGCAATCCAAACTCCTGCGCATTTTACAGGACGGCGTCTTTTACCGGGTGGGAGGAAATAAAGCAATTCCCGTGGATGTGCGTGTAATATCGGCCACCAACCGAAATATAGAAGAGGATGTAGCTCAGGGAAAATTCCGCGAGGATCTGTATTACCGCATAAATGTGGTTCAGATTCATATGCCTCCTTTAAGAGAACGTAGAGAAGACATCGTGTTGCTGGCCGAACATTTTTTAGATATCTTTAGAAAGGAGCGGGGGACGTCGAATTTAGTTATATCTAAAGAGGCTATGGATCTCATAGTTGAATATGACTGGCCCGGTAATGTCAGGGAAATGAAAAATGCCCTGGAAAGGGCGGTTGTCATGGGCAACGGCAAGCAAATTTTGCCCGAGGATCTTCCAACGTTTGCCTGCACACCCCAATATCCTGGTTTAGAAGTGGGATTGTCATTGAAAGAGGCCACCGACATGTTTAAGAAAGAATTTATTGTCATAAACCTCAGGCACACTGAAGGTAACCGGAGTATGGCAGCAAAAAAAATGAAAATTCAACGAACTTATCTATCACGATTAATCACTAAATACGGTATAACCTAACAGGAGTGCTGGAATGATCTTGACATTCGCAAAATTTAGTCTGATCCCGGTATTTTTTACAGTGTTAACAGCTGCATCCTGGGTCTTTGCCGCTGTTGAAACTAACCTTCAGAAAACATTGACAACCGACGGGATACCTGTTGATGTGGTGATCTCCCAAGACGGCAACCTGACCTTTGTTCTCACCGACAACGGCAACGTTCTGATCTACGACCGGATTGGAAACCTGACGGATACCGTCGTGCTCGGCTCTCATATTGATAAAATTGAGATCGGCCCGCGCGCAGAAAGGCTATTTGCCGCCAGTCGGAAAAATAAGACAGTGGAAATTATCAATCTTGACTTTATCCATGAAATTAATGTGCTGGGTTCTCCCGCTAAAGGCCCTCCTGAAGCCCCGGTGGTCATTGTGGTGTTCAGTGACTTTCAATGAGGTTACTGCGCGGGGCTGGTGCCTCAACTTGAGCAGTTGCTCATTGAATACCCCGATAAGGTAAAACTGGTTTTTAAAAGCTTTCCGATCAGAAGTCACAAGTATGCACTTAAAGCCGCTGTGGCGGCATTGGCAGCCGAACCCCCGGGGAAATTCTGGGAATTTCACGACATGCTTTTTCGTAATTATGACCGTCTCAACGACCGAAAAATCAAGGAAATCGTTGGGCTACTGGGTCTGGATGAAACTAAATTTAAAGAACATCAGAAGAATCCCGCCATCACAGAGCACATCCGACAGGATTACGAGGAAGGTATCCGTCTAGGGGTGAAAGGAACGCCCACGATATTTATAAACGGTAAAAAACTACGAGACCACAGCATAAAAAGCATGGAGGCGGTCATCGCAAGGGAACTGAAAAAACAAAAGGAAACTGCTCAATAGGCGCTTATGAATTATTTTTATGCATTTTGTGGTAAAAAATTGTATTGAAAAATTTTCGTTTTCTTCAAATGATTGAATATTTCTGAATGAATATTGAATCGTCAATTCCGGTTTATCCAGGTTAGGTAGTTACAAAATCAGATTTATTCTCCGACATAGAACAGGGTACGCGGTCTGCTTCTGAATTCCTATTAACTCCCCTTCTTTTTCGAATATTCCAATGCCGCTCTGATAAAATCTCTGAAAAGTGGATGCGCATCCATCGGACGCGATTTGAACTCCGGATGGAACTGGCACCCAAGAAACCAGGGATGGTCCTTAATTTCAACAATTTCCACCAGATCACCGGTGGGCGAGCTGCCGCTGACCACCAGCCCCTTTTCGACCAGCAACGATTTATAATCATTGTTGAATTCGTACCGGTGGCGGTGACGCTCAGATATTTTTTCCACTCCGTATGCCTGGTAAGCCAAGGTGTCTTTGGTTAAATGACAGGGATAAGCGCCCAGACGCATGGTGGCCCCTTTGTCGGAGGACTCATCCCGCCGTTGGACGGTGCCGCTTTTCTGGTCAAACCACTCCAGCATCAGATAAATCACTGCATCCGGTGTAAATTCATTGAACTCCGAACTATGGGCATCCTTCAAACCTGCCACGTTGCGCGCAAACTCAACCACCGCAAGCTGCATTCCCAGGCATATACCGAAATAGGGTATCTTATTTACCCGGCCATAATTTGCGGAGCGTATCTTGCCTTCAATACCACGGTTGCCGAAACCGCCAGGTACCAGGATACCGTCGGCATCGGCCAGCATCTGGCTGCAAGTCCCATCTTCTATTTTCTCTGAGTCAACGAATATCAGATTTACCTTACAATCGTTGGCAACTCCACCATGGTAGAGGGCTTCGTTCAGGCTTTTATAAGATTCGGTGAGATTGACATATTTTCCGACAATAGCGATCGTCACGGATTGTTGGGTCGTCTGAATTTTCCGAACCAACTCCTCCCAGGCTTCAAGCCTGGGTGCCCGGGTCCAGATATTAAGCAATTCTACAATCTTGTCATCCAATCCTTCTTTATGATACACCAGTGGGACTTCGTAAATACATTCCACATCTTTGGCAGTTACCACCGCATCGACACCGACATTGCAAAAAAGGGAAATTTTAGCTTTGATTTCTCTGGACAGATACTGGGCGGTACGGCACAGAAGAATATCAGGTTGAATCCCAATGCTGCGCAGCTCTTTTACGCTGTGCTGGGTGGGCTTTGTTTTCACCTCCCCGGCGGTGCGAATATACGGTACGAGGGTCAAATGAATGTACAAGGTATTGTCTTTGCCTGCATCAACTTTGAACTGCAGGATGGCTTCCAGAAACGGCAGGCTCTCAATATCGCCGATGGTACCGCCAATCTCGACAATCACAATATCCACATCCTTGGCG